>CAZJWP010000001.1:0-21053 GCA_964549745.1 uncultured bacterium
CAAATATGTAAAATTATCAGTGAGCGATACCGGAATTGGAATACCGGGTGAAGTGAAAGAGCATATCTTTGAACCCTTCTTTACAACCAAAGGCGAGGGTGTTGGCACCGGATTGGGTTTATCGCTGGCCTATGGGATACTAAACGCTCATAAAGGACAAATCACATGTTACAGTGAATCTGGTGTCGGGACGAAATTTAATCTTTATCTGCCCGTTACAGATCAGGAAGTACATGAAGAAAATGTAGATACAAATTTGGAGCAGGGAACGGAGAAAATCCTTGTTGTTGAGGACGAACAAGATATTCGTGAAGTCATTGAAATGCAGTTGGAAAGTATAGGCTACACTGTCGTTCTTGCAGAAAATGGAATTCAGGCCGTTGAAATTTATAAAAAATCAAATGCCGACTTTGATCTGGTTTTGTTTGATCTCGTTATGCCGGGGATGAACGGTATTGAGACTTACGAACATCTGGTGGCGATTAATCCAAACGTTCGATGCATTTTGATGAGCGGGTACAGCAAAGACACGCGTGCCGCCGAATTGTTTAAAGAGCATAAAGTCGGTTTCTTACAAAAGCCTTTCCGTTTACATGAATTAACACAGACTATCCAGCAACATTTATCCTGAGTTTTGTTTTCCCCCCGATCCTGTCGATTCTTTCTGTTGCTGCTAATCCTATCGATAGCCAGACCCGCACCCATCCCAAGCTGGAAATGGACAAATGGAAAAATTGAAAGCGGGATCGCTCTGATTCCCGGGATGTACCAATCATACGTATCCTTTTTCAGCTCCTTTCAACCGGATGAAGACGTATATCTATGGGGCGAAGGAGAGTCGGTCTTGTTCAAGCGATTAGCCAGGAACGGATTACTACCCAATGATTATGCAATTCAGATTACAGCTTATCCCGTCCCCTGGTTAACAGCCTTGCTGCCGGACAATGTACCTAAGCTCTATTCGATGTTGGATATGACAGACGACTGGAATTTGTGGAACTCACTGGGATCCGGTTATCAGGAACCCTGGTCCGTAAGTTTGTTTCTGGGTGATTTTGCAACCTTCTGGGATTTGGACTCAGCCTACCAGCTCATTCCCATGGCAAACGGCGCAAGCGGATGGGTGATTACTACCGGTTCCCAGGAATTGGTTAACGATCGATTAAAATCCGAATCCTGGACACGACTGGAGTGGAAACTCACCGGAGAAAACCGTGGTGATATACCAATTAGCTGGGACATTAAATTCGGGTACCGTTGGGAAGCCAGCTCGAACCGACCTGACAGTTACACGGCACGATTTTCTGTCCTGAATTTCCAAAGTGACCGCAAGGAATGGTTATACAATCATTCGGTGGATGTACTTTTGCGTTGGAGTTTGTCGAAAAAATACGCCGGTATACTTGAGTCAAAAGTAGTGATAGGGAAAGCGTATCCGTGGCGTGGCCATCTGGTCGGGGTTAATTTGGGTTTGGAACGTGTTAAAGATTATCTGGAACCTGAAACGGCTTTACCCTCGGGAAAATCCCGGAATGAGTTTATTATCCAACCATTCATTTATTTGCAGTAAATGGCCGTAGAGTCATTCGTTATTTTGTCCTAATATTGAGTCGCAATAAAAGCGAATTATGGCCCACCTACAAGACATTGACTTCAAAACCCTTGTTTCCAACTTTGAACTTTTTAGTCGTTGGGAGGAAAAGTATCAATATCTTTTGGACCTGGCGAAGAAATTGCCGCCTTTCCCGGAGCAATATCGAACGGAAGAAAACCGAATACATGGTTGCCAGAGCCAGGTATGGATGCATATGAGCTGGTCGGATGACACCCATCCTATATTTACGTTTGATGCTGACAGCGATGCTTTTTTGGTCCGGGGAATCATTGCTGTTTTATTTATTCTGTTTACAGGAAAATCAAAATCAGAGATTCTGGGGATGAGCCCCATGAAGGAACTGGAAAAACTAGATCTGCAATCGCATTTAAGTCCCACCAGAAATAACGGCCTTCATGCCATGGTTTCTGCTATCGAAACAGCTGCGAAGAATGTGTAAGATGTGTAGAAAAAGTTTAACTAATAGATGTAAGTACCATAGAATCGGTGGAATATACAAATGAAAAAAACGATTTCATTAACCTTTGCAGCCTTTTTATTCCTCTGGACAGGTTGCGTCCAGCATCCAATGACACAACAGGAGACCGCTTCCATGCCCACGCCGCCCCGCGCATCCCTTCACCCGCGAGATGTTACCGTACATAACGATAAACGCATTGATAATTACTACTGGCTCAGAGATCGGAATGATCCGGAAGTATTGAAATATTTAAAACAAGAGAACGCATATACCGATGCTGTCATGAAATCTACGGATTCACTTCGCAGTAAATTGTATAAGGAAATGAAGGGACGGATCAAGGAAACCGATTTATCGGTGCCCGTCAAAAAGGATCAATATTACTATTACTCCAGAACTGAAGAAGGCAAACAATATCCAATATACTGCCGTAAGTATCAGACCCTGGACGCACCGGAGGAAGTTCTATTGGACCAAAATAAACTGGCCGAGGGAAAGTCCTATTTTGCAATCGGGGAACTACAAATCAGTCCGGATCAAAATAAATTGGCGTACAATGTTGACGAGTCGGGGAATGAAAATTTCACCGTTTATATCAAGGACTTAAAGACCGGGCAACTTTTAACTGATCGGATTACAGGAGCTTACTATTCACTGGAATGGGCGAATGACAATCATACTCTGTTTTATAACACCATTGACTCGGCTCACCGTCCTTATCGGGCGTATCGTCATGAATTGGGTACGGACCAAACAAACGATGCCATGGTTTACGAAGAAAAAGATGATCATTATGAGCTGGAGGTCACAAAATCCCGGAATGAGAAATATATATACATTGAGCTGCAGAGTGAAATCACGATGGAGGTGCGTCAATTAGATGCGGAAAATTCTACCGGGGAATTTCAAACTGTTCTGCCACGGAAAAGAGGAGTGGAATATTTCGTAGCTCCCCATGGTGATGATCTATATATCCTCACAAACCAGGATGCAAAGACGTTTAAGTTGGTCAAAACACCTGTTGATAATCCTTCGGAAGAAAACTGGCAAACCATCATTCCCTACAATCCAAATGTGGAATTGGAATCGATAAGCGAATTTGCTGATTATCTTGCCATCACCGAACGCGTGAAAGGGAATGAAACCATCCGTGTAATACCACTCAATGGTGAGAAAGAATATTCGGTTGAGTTCGATGAACCGGCGTACGGGCTAGGTCTGGAAGATAATCCTGAGTTCTCTTCTGATCGGTTTAGATTTTCATTCAGTTCGATGAAGACCCCCAAACAGATCATTGAATTGGATTTCAAATCGCATGAACAGACGGTACTGAAGGAAAAAGAAGTGCCCGGATATCATAGTGAACAGTATGAAACAAAACGCATGTGGTTACCGGCACGAGATGGGACAAAAATTCCCGTGTCATTGATCTATAGAAAAGGGTTAAAGATTTCCTCCGATACACCGTTATTGCTCTATGGATACGGGGCCTATGGAATCGTCATTGAACCGACATTTTCATCAAATGTGATCAGCTTAGTGGATCGTGGATTTATTTATGCAATTGCCCACATTCGCGGCGGTGGATTTTTGGGGAAACCCTGGTACGAAGACGGGAAGTGGTTTCACAAGAAAAATACCTTTACCGATTTTATCGATGTTGCCCAGGGTTTGATCGACCGAAATATGACAAATCCGGATCACCTGGCGATTCGCGGCGGAAGCGCCGGCGGTTTATTAATTGGCGCTGTGGTCAATATGCGCCCTGATTTGTTTCACGCTGCCATTGCCGCTGTGCCGTTTGTTGATGTGATCAACACCATGTTGGATGAGAGTATTCCCTTGACTGTTATTGAGTACGACGAATGGGGGAATCCGAATCAAAAGGATTATTATGATTATATGCGGTCTTATTCACCATACGACAATGTCAAAGCACAGGACTACCCGAACTTGTTGATTACGGCCGGTTTGAATGATCCGCGTGTCGGTTATTGGGAACCGGCAAAGTTCACGGCTAAATTACGAGCAATGAAAACAGACCAAAATACACTGTTGTTGAAAACCAAAATGGGTGCGGGACATTTGGGCGCTTCAGGTCGTTACGACTATCTAAAGGATATCGCATTTCAATATGCGTTTGTACTAAAGGAAATGGGTATCCGTGAGTAAGCGGATTACACTCCCGCTTCTGGTATTACTGTTCGCCGGGCTGCTGATCGGACAACACGTAAACCGCTTGTTTTGGGATGGAAGCGATTGGAATCGTATCGCTAAAACGGTGAATTTTAATCCGGATCTTGAAGCTAAGATGAAATCAGCTTATGTCAACGGTGTGTTGGACGGACGATTATTTTATTATCTGAAAACCTGGTCTGCTCAATCTACGTTTGCGGACAGCCTTTATGGTGAAACAGTTGATTATTTAACAACTCGCGAAATGGTACGATCTTTGGATGAGTTTTACAAAGATCCGGCAAATAGTTATTTACCCGTCCCGACGGCCATTATCGTTGCAAACATGTATGCCCGTCAAATGTCCATGAATGTGATCGATGAATATATCAAGCAAAGCCGCCACTGGATAAATGATCTCCAGTATCAGCTTCAACTTGAGGGGAATGCGGAAATCCTGAAACAAAAACAGGACCGCATGGAATCACATAAATTACCCTGAAATTTATTCGATCCGAATAAATCCCACTTTGGGGTCGTATGTATAAACTTTAGGATCGTCACGGAATTCTATATGACTGAAATGAAATTGAAAATCCCAGGGATCCATTGGATCAAGCGTATAAAGTGATGTTTCCGAATGACTCATGCCACTTGAAAGCGCTTCGTACGGAGCGATAAACTGCATGCGGCGCTCCGGGACGCTCTTTCCCGATAGTGTTGTTGCATATAGGTATCCGTCCAGTCTCGTGATAATGCGACCGGTTTCATTTCGAATTTCCACGACAGTTTGGATTTGATTGTCTCCTAGAACTCGTTGCCGAATATCAACCGGCAGTGCATCGCGAGGCGCTTGTGCGAAGAGTATGAATGGGATGAGCAAGACCGGCATATGATGAATTTTCATGCATAAAGTTAATTTGAAGATGGAAATAAAGCAGCATCCTTGTTTTCAATTCCATCGAAACCTTTGGATGACACTTGGGTAAAAGGTAGATTATTACCATGACTGAGCAGGATTTCAAATCGTTACTTTCATCGATGGATGAGGTGTTTTTGCCTCGGCAAATTGGTTCCAATGGGAAGGACTGGATTGCCGTGGGAAAGCCGCTTGTTGGTGATGCTGTTGATCGAATTCGCTCTTTGGGTAGAAAAGAACCTTATGATTTAACGGTTGAGGGTCGTAACGGTGAACTTTATTTGCGAGCTGCTCCGGGACAGGAACCGATTGTACTTCGCCTTCCAAAGATTCCCAAAATACATGTCATCCTTTTTCTAATCACGATCTTAACCACTTTAGCTGCCGGAGCATTGATGGCGGGTGTAAACCTGCTAAATAATCCTTTGGGTATTACCCAGGGAATTCCGTTTTCCGTTACACTTTTACTCATCCTGGGCACACATGAATTCGGGCATTATTATTATGCGCGGAAACACCATGTAGATGCAACTTTACCCTATTTTATTCCCGCGCCTACTTTCATTGGAACCTTCGGCGCCTTTATAAAAATTAAATCTCCGATCTATCGCAAATCCGCTTTGTTACAAATTGGCGCCGCCGGTCCCATTGCCGGGTTTATTGTAGCTGTCCCTGCTTTATTAATTGGGTTATCTTTATCGACAGTCATAGCGAAAGCTGCTCCGGGAACCGGATTCCAATTGGGTGATTCCATTTTGATGAAAATGCTAACCGGTCTGGTCTTCCCGGGATTGTCTGACCAGCAAGATGTATTACTTCATCCCATCGCTTTTGCGGGATGGATCGGACTGCTGGTAACGATGCTGAATTTGTTGCCTATTGGGCAATTAGATGGCGGCCATGTCGCCTATGCGATGTTAGGCCGGAAATACGGACGTGTAGCAAGACTGTCTTTATTAGCCTTACTGCCGCTGAGCTATTTTTCGTTGAATTGGTTAATATGGGGAGCATTAATTTTGATTTTGATGCGCACACCCGATCACCCGCCGGTTATGGATTTGGATGATCCATTGGATCCCCGAGATAAAAAAATAGGTCTGACCTGCCTGGTTATTTTCATTTTATGTTTTATTCCAGCGCCTTTTCCGAGTTGATATGAAACAGCTATGCTTTTTTGCTTTATTTATTTCATTGTTATTTGGTCAAACCAGGATCAACGACTGGCAGTCGATCACAAGCCCCCTGAATGTGAAAGCCTTGCAATGTCAGGATGGGTTTGTCTATTGCGCAACTGAAGGCGGTTTGCTGGTATACGATTTAGCGAACGATTCCTTTGAAACATATACGAATACGGATGGATTGAGCGGAACTGATTTGCGATCAGTTGCTGTCGATAACAATGGAGGTGTATGGACGGGCGGGAACAGTCCGGATGGATTTATCAATTATCTGGATTTAAAACACCTGAGTTCAAATTTCACACTCGATCTGAATCTTACCGAAATTGATCATTTCGCTTTATCCGATTCGTTGGTCTTTGCGGCTTTCAAACAAAATCAGGATTTTGGGCTTATTCAATTCACAAAAATTGGATCGGCATTTCAATATCAGGATGTGTACAAGAATTGGCCTGCAGATATTCAATCGATCAACGGTGTCGGGATCTCTGGCACAACGATTATTGTTGCTACAAATAGTGGTATTTGGAGCGCAGATTTAAGTACAGATAATTTGAAAAATCCTTCTGCATGGCAACGTGTATTTTCTGACATCACCGAATCCGTTAAAATCTTCCGTCCATTTGGACAAAAATATTTTTATGCTGTGGGACATAGGGTTTACAGATGGGACACACAAACAGGAGCACAAGATCTCATGGATTCAAATGCATCCGTTGCTTTAGTGGATGTTCTCCCAATATCTGATAATCGCATGCTGTATTTGACCTCATATAGCATTGTTATGAAAAATGGAGACCAGACGGAATATCATTTCGCAACTCCTTATGAAAAATTGAAAAAGTTAAGTTTTGATCCCCTATATGGAATAGTTGCCGGTACGGATCGAGGGCTTGCTCTGATTGATACATTACATCATAAGATCAACTGGAAAATCCCCAATGCTCCAATTAGCAATAACCTGACTGCAGTCACAGTTCTGGAAGACGGACGATTAGTGGCAGGCTCCAAAATGGGCCTTTCTATCAAGGATGAGAATGGATGGCGAAATATTGTTGCATCGGCCACTGATTCAGCGATTATTTCATCATATTATGACTATACCCATTTTATAGCAGACTCAATTCCAGTATTTTGGGGTGGTTTTATCGCCGATCTTGAACAAGGGCCGGATGGCTTGGTCTATTGTGCAATTCGTGGTTCTTATCCGGAACCAATCCGTCATGGCGGCGGTATTATCATTATTGATGTGGATCATCCACGAAATTATACCATTATTGATACAACCGATCTGGACTACTATTATACCAGTTCTAATCACAATCCTTATATGGTAGTGAAGGATTTGGCATTTGACCAAAATCAAAATTTATGGGTAGCTGACACCTATGCCAAAAAATACGAAAGACCCGTTCAGGTAAAAACATCTGATGGTATCTGGAGTGGTTATGAAAAAAACTCTATCTTTGACACACGAACGCCTGTGACGATTGGATTTGATTCCTGGAACAGGGTGTGGGTCGGATCATTTATAGAAGGGGATGAGTTTACCAAATCCGGATTATATATGCTCAATTATTCAGGATCACCCGCAGAGCCTGAATCCTTTTCATGGAAAAAGTTGACCGGATTGATTAATTCAACAATTTGGTCAATCGGGATTACATCGGATGATCGATTGTTTTATTTGACTCCCGTTGGTCTCACATACCTTGATTTACAATCATCGGATAGTAATCCGGTAAGAAGCGCAAGTCAATATACATACTTTCCAAACATCGCATATGGCGACGGGTCCAAAATTCGGCTGGATAGCCGGAACAATGTCTGGACGGTGTCACCTTCAGATGGGATTTATGTTCTCCTGAATAATACAACTTATTGGCCGGATAATGACCCTGCCGTTCAGGTCGAAGGGATTACATCCGAAACCACGCCTTTATTATCCGATGAGGTGACAGATATTGCTTTTGATTCCCAACAAGGATTAGCCTATATCACCAGTAAGCGGGGATTGAATATTTTAAAGATTCCGTTTGCAAATCAACGCGCTACTTATTCGGAGGTCAGGTTTTTCCCAAGTCCATATCGGATTCCATCCGATCGGCCAATGGTGATGGATCATCTGCCGGACTTGACCTCAGCGAAAATTATGACATTGAATGGAAAGGTGATTCGTACGATGGATGCATCCACAGATACACCGCAGGGGGATCAACTTTTCTGGGACGGTAAAAACAGCGCCGGACGATGGGTTGAAACCGGAGTTTACCTGGTTGCCCTGTATACCGAGGATGGAAACAATATCATCCGAAAAATCGCCGTTATCCGAAAATAGACTTACTGACTCTTAATCGGATCCTGGGTAATATATTCAGGCAAAATACCGAATTCCTGCTCCAGTTCTTCTGCAATTTTCCTGGTGAGCACTTTTCGGCTTTGATGGGGTAAAAAAGCGCTTTTAGCCGCGTTCATTGTGACATTACGGAATTCATTTAATCCAAATTCAAACAATTCATGCGCGACCATGAATTCCTGTGTCATAGTTGTGTCGGAAATGAGACGATTATCTGTATTTAGTGTAACGCGAATACCAAATTTGTAATACTCGCGGATTGGATGAAACTTTAAACTACGAACAGACCGTGTGTGCCAATTGGAAGTGAGGCAAATCTCCAGTGGAATTCGATGATCGTTGATATAATTCATCAAATCCCGGTCTTCCTTAAGTCGTGTTCCATGTCCAATCCGATGGGCGCCGCAATAATGTAAAGCTTGATGAATCGATGCCGGACCAAAAGCTTCTCCGGCATGAATCGTTGCATTAATGTTATTGTTGAGAATCAGGTAAAAGGCTTCACGATGATGTTTCGCCGGGAAATTTTCCTCAGCACCGGCCAGGTCAAATCCCACCACTCCTTTGTTCTTATATCGGAGGGTTAAGTCGGCCAGTTTGAGAGAAACCTCAGGTGAAATATTCCGTATTCCACAAACAATTATGCCGGATTTAACATTGAAATCCTTTTCCGCCTTTTTTAATCCCAATAGGACAGCATCGATGGATTCATCCGGTGTCATTCCCCGAAGGTTGTGAAGGATAGGGGAATAGCGGATTTCAATGTAGCGTACGTTCTCCTTCGCCACATCTTCGATTAATTCGTAAGCGGCTCGTTCCAATGCCTTCGGTGTTTGGAGTACACTCAGGGTCACATCAAATCGATTAATATAATCGACCAATGAGCCACGATTTTTTCCAATAGCCAAAACCTTATGTAATCCCTCTGCGTTTGAAGCCGGGAGTTCGACCTTGTCTTTTTCCGCAAGGTCAATCATGGTTTCGGGTCGAAGACTACCGTCCAGATGACAGTGGAGTTCTACCTTGGGTAATCTTTGCAATAATTCGGATGTTATTTTCATCAATGCTTAGTCTTTCGGTTGATTGGTCAGGTCAGCTTCGGCGGGTTTGGCAACTTTCCAGAGCCAAAGGACTACCAGCAGTAATAAAATCTCCCCGGGCCATGAACCCAACGGTTTTTTAAAGATAGCCAGTACATCCGGGTTCCCGGTAACTACGATTGGAATTGCCATGAGAATGCCGACAAGAGCTTCACCGGTAATTAATCCGGAAGCAAATAGCAGTCCCCGATTCCCGGCAATTTTTGTACTTGCTTCAACTTGATCATCTGAAAGATCGGGATGGCTCTTCTTGAAGAAATGTGAAACGGCCCAGGCAACAACACCGCCGATTAAAATCGGAACCGAAAGTTGAAACGGTAAATAAATTCCTACGGCTACCGCAAGAACCGGAAGCCGGAATTCCTTCTCCCGTTTTTCCTGATATTTATCAAGTGCAATTATGAGTACCGCTATGATCATCCCAATAATGATAATGTCCCATGGCAAGTTTTGGTGAAAGACACCTTCGGCAACG
This sequence comes from uncultured bacterium, assembly GCA_964549745.1. Lineage (GTDB taxonomy): Bacteria > Fidelibacterota > Marinisomatia > Marinisomatales > J089 > J089. The sequence goes on from CAZJWP010000001.1 coordinate 10,279, forward strand.
GAAGACATGAGAGAAGCTTGGGGAGCGGTAAGCGGATTCGGGTGTTCAACAGTTGCAACACCAATTCCATACGCTTTATTAATCAGGATTAAAACGGGTGCGATGAATACAGCAGCCGATAAAACTCCAACGGATTGCATAACCTGCTGTTTCCACGGTGTGGCGCCCACTAAATAGCCGGCCTTTAAATCCTGCATATTGTCACCGCCAATCGCTGCTGCACAAGCTACAACAGCGCCAATAAATATAGCTGCAGCCGGTCCGGTGGCTGATTTGGTTCCAACCAGCGCTAAAAGGACTAAAGCGGAAAACAGGATGGTTGCAATGGTAACTCCGGAAATTGGATTATTAGAACTCCCGACGAGACCGGCCATGTATGCAGCCACAGCAGAGAATAGGAATCCGGCGATCAGCATAACAACAGCCATGAAAAATGAAGGGGCTGCAGCATGAATTACATATTGATAAACGGCAAAGATGGGAATGATGGAAAGAAGCGCCAAAATTCCGACCCATTTCATAGGCAAATCGCGATCCGTTCTGGGGACTTCTACGACTTCGCCAACGGTGGAAGAAACGGTTTTAAAGCTGGAACGAATTCCGGCCATTATGGAAGAACGAAGGTTGATTAACGCCCAAAGGCCGCCAACGACCATGGCTCCCACACCCAAATATCGGGTTTTGGCGGACCATATTTCATTGGCCCAATCTACAGCAGCCATTGCTGTCCCGTCCGTCATTGGCCAGGGATGAGAGGCGGCATAAATAGGGATGGCGACAAGCCAATTTATTGCACCGCCAACAAAGATTAATACAGCAATATTCAAACCAACGATATAGCCAACTGAAATCAAGGCAGGTGAAAGATTACTGCCAAAGTAGGCAATGGAACTTCCAATTCTGGCAGCACCTTCGGCGGCGCCGGTCCAGATACGCAAACCTGTTTCACCAAATTTGAATAAAGCGCCTACGACTCCGGCCTGGGCAATGTACTTAATGCCCTCACCTTTATCTCCGGATTTCAACACTTCCGCGGTGGCAATTCCTTCCGGAAATTGCAGTTTTTCTTTGATGATCAATGCCCGGCGAAGTGGGATTGTAAATAATACGCCAAGTAAACCGCCTAGACCGGCGATGATGGTGGTTTCCCAATAATCAAAGGTTTTCCAGTAGCCCATTACAATCAACGCCGGAAGTGTGAATATTACGCCGGCTGCCAGGGATTCGCCTGCGGATGCAGCGGTCTGGACAATATTATTCTCAAGGATATTTGCTTTTTTAAACAATCGAAGTACACCCATGGAAATGACAGCCGCCGGAATAGAGGCGGAAACGGTCATTCCGGCGAACAATCCAAGGTATGCGTTTGCGGCGGCTAAAATAATGGAGAGCAATACACCAAGAATCACTGCTTTAATTGTAATCTCCGGCAGACTTTTTTCAGACATGATCATCCCTAATTTTTCACGGAAAGTATGACGAATCCCGAATGCTCAGCAACAAGGATAAATTTGGGATTCAGGATATTGCATGACTTGATTTTGAACGACCATTATTTTGAGATTTAGGTGATTCGAATCACTATTATATATAGTTCAATTGCCGTTAACTTTCGAACGATGTTCCACACGAAGAAATCATTTATTCTGTTGGAGATATTTATCTTCCAATTATTAGCGGCTGCAACACCCACTGCGGTTCTGGATTTCGACGCCATTAATATTTCTTCCGGCGATGCCTATGCGCTCACGGAACGCTTTCGTACCGAAATTCAACAGGTCGATACGAGTCGGATTTTCCTGGATCGAAACAAGATGCAAGATGTGCTCAAAGAGCAAGGTTTTCAGGAAACATTTTGTACGGAGAAGGAATGTGCGGTTGAAATCGGAAATATGCTTGGAGTGGAAGAAATTATCGTCGGTTCCATTGCTAAAGTCGGAGGCACATATACAGTTAACCTGCGTGGCATCGATGTAACATCGGGTGAAATTACGCACAGTGTGTCCCGGGATTTTTCGGTTCCGATTGACAATGTGTTAACCTCAGGAATGCGCGATATAGCACGGAATTATGCATTTGGTGATCAAAAGGCCAACGTTGTGCATTCCCCAACTTTCCGGAACGGCTACACCGTGGATTTTTCAAATATCCGTTCTGTTGAAGATTTTGAACCTCTTCTGGATGGAATAAGATCGGAATGGATTGCTGCCCGGAATCCGGTGAGCGTGGACTATCATACCCGAATTAAAGCAGAAAACGATGCAAGCCTGGATCAGGGCGGAGACTGGATATTGGTTCCGGGATGTTCAGGCTTTTCATGCAGTTATTGTGGAGGGATAGCCATTGTTGCTGTTCCCATCTCTTCTATCCTGGGGTATTATGATCCGGTTTTGGTTCCGGATCGTCGACTGGAAAAAATACAGGATGAGCCGGAATCGTATCGTATCGGTTATATAGCTGCATATAAAAAAGCAGTGAAACGATCCCGATTAAAACGAGCGATGGTATCATCACTGGTTGGATTCATCGCCGGTCGAATTGTTTTTAAAGTTCTGTAGTATTTACTGAATTGACCATTTAAACAGAATTTAATTTTAACTAATTTTACACGTTAATCAGGGGTGCTGCTTATGGATTTGAGCGGCTGAGATCATACCCTTGGAACCTGTTTGGATAATACCAGCGAAGGGAGTCCTCTCATGAAATCCACAATTCTCATTTTTACTATCCTGTTTTCTTCTCTCAACGCTTACACCATTAATGGTAAAGTAATTGATAGTCATACCGGCGCCGCATTGGAATCCGTAAATATTGTCTGGGGTGTTGTTGGTGCAGCTACCGATGAAAATGGACGGTTCACCATTGCAGGTGACCCCGAAGAACAAATAGTCTTTTCACGGATTGGATATCAAACTCAGACACTTCGTGCCATTGCTCCCAAAATCACAGTGAAATTGAAACCGGTTATTTTGCGCAGCGCTCCGGTCAACGTTGAAGCTAATCGTGCTATTAACGGTGTCAGTCCGGTTTCATTTTCTACCGTAACTCAGGAGAAGATTAAAATGCATTATTCGGTTCAGGATGTCCCGATGATATTATCATCCGAACCGGGAACTTATGCTTATTCAGAGAGCGGAAACGGCACCGGCTACTCTTATGTGAGTATTCGTGGATTTGACCAGAGCCGGATTTCCGTTATGCTGGACAATGTGCCGCTGAATGATAATGAAAGTTTTCAGGTTTACTGGGTGGACCACGGGGACATTCTGTCCCAGGCGAAGGACGTCCAGATCCAGCGGGGACTTGGAATTGGAAGTACCGGATTCTCCGAATTCGGAGGTTCAATCAATTTGCGGACAAATGTTCAATCACCGAAAGAAAAGGGATCATTCTCATTTGGGAGCGGGTCGTATGCAACGACAAAAGTTCGGGCAGCATACAATTCAGGGAAACGATTTGGAGAAGAGAACGCATTTGCAGCGCGGATAAGCCAGGTTGAATCAGCCGGATACCGCAAATACCATAACAGTTTTCAACGGACCGGATTTTTGGGATTCGATCATTCCGGACACCGGTGGACACATAAGTTTCGTTTAATCTTAGGCAAGGAAAATACCCAACTTTCCTGGGATGGTGTTCCTTCTTCAGATATAAACAATAGAGTTCTCAGGAGAGAAGGATATAAAGCCTATACAGATAATTTCCTGCAAAAAATCGGGTCCATAAACTCCACATTTAAAATCACTCCGAATCTGTGGTTCAGGAATACTGTTTATCTTGTTACCGGCGCCGGATATTACCGGGTACGGAAGTATGGTGAAAATTTGGTTGAATATAATCTGGATTATTTCCGGATAAACCCGGCAGACACAACCACCGATTTAACTCGCCGAAAATGGATTGTGAACCACTATTACGGTATTTCACCAAATCTTACCTGGACCTGGCCGCATTTCCGGTTGGATACGGGAGTGGAATATCGATCCTATTTTGGAAATCATTATGGAGAAGTGAGTGACTTTAGCGACGATACTTTAATTTCTCATTTTGGGGAAGAGTGGTATCGCTATTACCAATATACCGGAAAGAAATCAATTCTGAATGGGTTTGCGAGGATTGGCGTAGAACCGCTTTCCGATTTGTGGATCTTTGTTGATGGGCAAATACAGTCCATTCAGTGGAACCTCGATCAGGATAAAATTGGGCATGCTGTTGGTTATCAACTACAAACGAAGTGGTTATTTTTCAATCCAAGGGTAGGTGTCTCTTATCGCCTGTCGGATAAGTTACGAATTTTCGGTAGCGCTGGAACCGGGCACAAAGAACCGGCTGATGATCAAATAATCACGGCGGACGATATATTTGGTCAACCGAATGATCGTGTTGCACCGGAAGCAATTTCCAGCGTAGAAGTGGGGGGAGCTGCAGATTTAGGAAGAATGAGCGGAAAGATAAGTGCATATATAATAGAATTTAAAAATGAACAGTTAAAGCAGATTGATATTAACCAAGAGGGGGAATATAATTACTATACTGCTCCGGCCACGCGGCATGAAGGAATTGAAGCTGAAGGTTCATGGTTAATATTTCACTGGTTGCTGATTTCGGGAAATGCAACAATAGCTCATTTCCACTATACTGATGGTGCACTTTCCGGGAACCGCATCGAGAACAATCCGGAAATACTATTGAATTCAAGTTTGGTCTTGCGTCTTTTCAGAGGATTGGAAATAGAATCTGAAGACAAGTATATTGGGAGCCAAACGATCGATAACCAGGGAAAAGGGAAAATTCCATCTTATATCATTGATAATTTATATATCCGGTATCATCGGAGTCCGATGACCTTCTCGCTAACGATTAATAATTTATTCGATATTTTGTATTCGACCTATGGTTATGACTATGAATGGAATGGATTACAAAAAGTGTATTGGCCGGGAGCCACACGAAACGGATTTTTGGAATTCACATTGAATCTTTAAATAAAAAAAGCCCCGGAAATTCCGGGGCTTTTTTGTTACACCTCTTTAATGTCCTCGTCGATGTGCCATGAAGGGAAGGGTCCATATTTCGTTATGAAATGCTTCGTCCCGGGTGAAGAGTGATCCCATGTCCACAACTTCAAAGAAACCATGGAATAGTGCACGATTATGTCCGACTCCGGGACCCGGCACTCTCCAGTTTGCCTCAAACGTATTGTCGTAGACTCCTGTAGAATCTTCGTCAACCAGCACCTTCCGGACTTTATGCCAGCGATCCTGTCCAAAATGGTAGAACACGAATTCACCACTATTCAGCGGAAATTCCGGTCCCTGATTGGTCACATCCACTTCGATATGAAGTCCGCGAGCCATGTGAAAGATCGGCATATCGTCACGTTGGTAGTAAATTGAATCCACATCTTCGGCCGTGTACGCATGCACCAAAGAATCGGTGTACTGTCCATAGACGCGAACAGCTTGTAAAGCCACTTTATTGCCGGAGATGCCATCTCCGATTGTCATTCCGTCCACACGCCAATGAGGACCGAGACCATCGTGGAAACGAATGGAATCGGAATTGGGTGGTGTCCAATACCGGAAACGTATGTGGCGATGGAACGTGGTTTCAAATGACTTGACGATGGAATCCATCACGGCAAGGTTTGAATCCAATGCTATCACTCGAAAAGTACCTGTAACCGTCCAAACAACACTCGCGTATGCGATACTGTCATTGGAAATATCGTAAGTCACATCGGAGGTTATATCATCGATATGACGTCCAAAGCGTAGGCGATACTCATCCGAATTCGGCCAGAGTGTATCGGCAACGATGCGAGCAAGTCCGCCATCCTCAAGTCCGGAAGAATAGTCCAGGCTAGAAATGTCGTTGTCCGCCAATCCGTCCAATTGCAATGCATCATCATTTTGAATCAGTTGCAATAACTCTGCTTCCGTATCTGCTGTTGTGGTGGTGTTGGTACTATTTTGATCGCACCCAACAATCCAGAGCGAGAAGATGAAGATTAAACTAAGTGAATTTTTCATGAGGTTCCCTGGTTTTAATTAAAAGGGATTGCGTTTGTGATTTCCCGGATGATCCCAGGAATCCCCCCGCTCTCCACGTTCATCACGATGTCTCATCTGGTTGCGGAGATCATTTTTAAACCGTTCACGAGAAACGGCCAGCTTCAATCGTTGAACATTGGTCAGATAAGATGCCGTTTTGTCCAAAAACTCTTTTTCCAGCGTATTCCGTTGGTTTTCAATGGAATACCATTGATCAAGGGTCGATTTGAAATCCTTGTCACTTAATTCATCCTTACTTTCGATCTTGTCGTGAATGGATTTAGCAAGATCCCGTTTCTGATCATTCAGGGCCTTGACTTTATCACGGTATTCACGGAAATCCGGAAAGAATTTGGCGCCTTGTTCTTCGGTAAGTTGCAGTTCATCGGTAAGACGCCACATGACCATCATTTCCATGCGGTCACGGTCTTTCCCTTGAAACTGAGGACCGGGAGCCATACCCGGATTCGGACCCATGCCCATTCCGGGACCACTACCCATTCCCATCGGGCAGTTTACTCCGTGGCTGAAGGGTTGTGCTGATAGGGATGTGATCACAATCGCACTTGTTATGAGTATTTGAGTTGCTTTCATTTTGATTCCTCCAATAATGCGGTTAGGGGTTCATAATCAATTGAGTTTAAAAATTCTGCGGTAGAGTAGATATCGTCGCTTTCATCAATTAAATAGTAGGCGATATCATTTTGATAATTGCTAACAAGCGAGTCCGGAATCTGGTAGCTGGACCATATCAACGCATTGCTTTGATTTGTTACCTGTTGATTGCTCAAGCCGGAAAAGGATAAAAAGCCAACTATTAATAATACCGCAAATGCCTGGACGGCGGAAAAACGGCGTGTCTTTCGGATATTTGCTTCTAAGCGGGCATCATGCAGGCGGTTGATAAACTGATCAGGGTCCGGCAGATGATCCGGTTCGGGTAAGTTCCAGTTTTCCAAAAAATCGTTCTTCATGATGTGATGTCCATGAGGTTTCTAAGATTCTGAACCGCGTGGTGGTAATTCACTTTTGCGGAACTTTCTGAAATGTCAAGGATCGAAGCGATATCCTTGAAGGGAAGTTGTTGCGACGTTCTTAACATGACCACTCGTTGCTGTTGCTTGGATAACTTTTGGATGGCTTTCCACAGCTCGTCTTTGTACTCCAATTTTCCATCCGGTAAATCCGATGGAACTGTGGGTTCGGGAACCTGGTCAAGGTGGAGCAGATGCCGCCAGCGTTTCTTGCGGAATGCTGAGATGGCCACATTGGTGTTGACCCGGTATAAATAGGTTGTAAAAGCGGATTCAAATCTGAAGTTGGGAAGGTGTTTATATAATTGGAGAAACACATCCTGCGCCAAATCCTCAGCTTCCATTTCATCGGCATTAAGCCGGAAGAAAAAGGAATACACCGAATCCAGGTGTCTTCGAACCAGTTCATCGAAAGCTTGTCTGCGGCCGTTTTGAAATTCTTGTATGAGTTGATGGTCATTTTTCATCGGATTTTTTCAGTTAGACCTGCCCGGCGTTAAAAGGTTAAAATATTTATCCGGTCCTTTCATGACTTGAATCTAACTTTCCCATATGATATCGGCTGTGAAAAATGTCAAACCGACGGAAACGCAAAATAAAGCGATCACTGCACCGTTAGCTCCATTGATGATCCTGGCCGGGGCAGGAACGGGAAAAACATTCACAATTTTACATCGCGTGTCCGAAAAGATCGTGTCCGGAGAGATGAAAAGTGAACAAGTGGTTTTACTCACTTTTACGGAAAAAGCGGCCCGGGACCTGGAACGTAAATTGGAGGATCTAAACATTCCGGAGGCGGACGCAATTACTGTCAGCACATTTCATGCATTTTGTATCGGGCTTGTCAAGGAGTTCAATCCGGATATTATGAATGAGAAATCCTTGGTAGAGGGCGGCGACCACTTATTCCTGATGGCACAAAGGGTTGATGAATTGGACTCTCTTTCATCACCGGATTTCCGAACCGATCCGCTCAAAGCGATACAATATAGTTTTTTACCGTTTTTTAATCGTGCCCGGGAAGAGTTGTATTCTCCGGAGTCTTTAGAACGGAAAGTACTTGAGAACGATTTCCAACGCGAAGAGATCCTGACACAATTTCCGGGATTAAGTCCTAAAGTGGAGCCGGATTCCATTCAAGCGCAATTTCACGATTTGATTCACGTTTTTGAACGGTATCAGGATTGGAAAGCGGAAAAAGGCTGGATCGACTATGGCGATATGATCCTGGACTGCTGGCAAATGCTGAACAACCATCCGGATATTCTTGCAAAGGTTAGGGAAAAGTACCGGCATTTTATTATCGATGAATATCAGGATAACAATTTTGCATTGAATGAGATCGTCCGACTTATTTTGGGCGAAAATCCAAGTATTACTGTGGTTGGAGATCAGGACCAGTGCATTTACAGTTTTCGCGGCGCGAATTATTACACCATACAGGATTTCCACGATACATATCTCACGGACCGTCCCGACAAGGAAGTGAAACTGGAAGAAAACTTCCGGTCAACCCAGGAGATTCTGGATTTGGCCAATGCGGTTATGACCCAGGATCAAAACCGGACTCCGAAAATGTTGAAATCCGCCGATGGAAGAACCGGTCCCAAACCGGTTTGGCATGTAGCCGAAAATCCGGTTCACGCGAAAATTGTACTCGGCATTATACAGGAATATCAGCTTCAGGGCAGACAATACGGTGATATTGCCGTCCTTTGCCGGACAACAGCGAAAGTGAGAGAGGTCAGTCAGACGCTGGAGCGCATCGGTATTCCGGTGGATTCGTTTGTAGATCGGTTTTTTGCTGTAGAAGCAGTGCGGGATATTTTGGCGTGGGCAGAAGTAATCACCGATGGGGAATATTTTGGTCCTGCATTTGGGCGCATCCTGAAATCTCAAAAACGAAAAAGTCCTGATTTGGATCTTAAAGATTTTCGGTATATTCATTCTCTTGAAGCATTTGATCAAAAAATTGCCGATCTGCATTCGGTTGGCATAGAATCAATTCTTGAAACGATGAAAGCACTTCGGAGCAAATTAAAAAAACAGTACACACCCACGGAAATTGTTTGGGAAATCCTGGATCGGGCCGATTTATTGGCAGAATGCCGTCACGATTATCGTTACGTAGATCGTCTGAATTTGATCAATGTAGGGCGCGTGTTAATTCTTGCGGATCAATTCCATGATCGGCATCCGGATTCCGATTTCAAAGACTGGTTACACTATATGCGCGTTTTATCCATGAACTCAAACGAACCGGCGGTTCAACCGCAGATGAAAAACAATGGGAATGCAGTCCAGGTGATGACAATCCACCGCAGTAAAGGGCTGGAATTTCCGTTCGTTATTCTGCCGTATTTACGTTCTGTTTCATTCCCAACGAATTTCCGTCCAAGTTATCTTGTCGATTGTTTACCAGAGTCATTTTATCATTGGCCGCGCCAGCCGGATGTAACACCCAAAATGGAACATGAGGCGGAAGAACGACGCATCCTGTATGTGGGAATCACCCGGGCAGAATCTGAGCTCCATCTTATCGGCCCGGAAAGAGCCGGATGTAAATTTTTAAAAGAAGCTATTAAAGCCGATCCGAATCTGGTTAACCGAAAGGAATGGATTATGGAAAACGAACAGTCCGAACCCATGACAGATCGATCATTGATCAAAGATCGCCTGTTCGTCGAATTGAGCCGTGAAATCACGGAAGGAAATTATACTTACGCCAAGCAGGTCATTGAGGCGTTAGAAGCACTGGACAATGGGAAATCGATACCCATTGATAATCCATACGCCGATTGGATTTCACATGCAGAATCGCCGGAAGAGAACAACGAAGAAGTTCTGCATCTTTCCGCCAGCGCAGTCGAAACTTATCTGGACTGTCCCTTAAAGTATCGGCTGTCGCGTATTGATCGGATTCCGCAAAAGCGAAGCCAGGCACAGCTGGAATTTGGGATCATTGTTCACGCGGTATTAAATGAATTTATGGCTCCGGACGAGCCCAAATCGGAAGAACGTTTATTGGAGTTATTGAAACAGCATTGGAATGAAGAAGCATTTGAATACAAAATCCGGTCGGAGGAATTGTATCATCAGGCGGAAGAAATGCTATTAAATTATTTCAACTTTGTTCAAACAAATCCACCGAATGTACAAGCCCGTGAAGAAGCGTTTAATTTTTACATGGAGGATGTCGGGATCGAGATCAACGGAAAGATTGACCGCGTGGACCTGGATTCGGAGGGTGTTCGTGTTGTCGACTACAAAACCGGCCGTCCCGACCCAAATCCAAAAGCCGGTAAAAATCTCCAACTGGCATTGTATATCCAGGCGGTTAGGCAAGGTGTAGTCAGCGGTGTTCCGCCAGAAATGGGACGTGCACAATTGATTTACCTTCGCGATCTGGATACGTTGATGGAACCGTATCAATTTTCCGAGGAGGAGATAAATAATAACCTGGAAAATGTTAAAACCGCTGCGGCTGGTATTCGAGAAGCTGATTTTCATCCCGACCCCAATGAAAGGAAGTGCGGTTTTTGCGATTACAGAGATTTTCTATGCCCGGCCTGGGAAAATAAATGAATGCATCATTATTTTAAAATGCCGTTGGTGATCCCCGATATAGAGAAGACCACGGGCTTTGATCGTGGTCGAATCATTTTTTATCATCCCGTGATCGAAATAA
>CAZJWP010000001.1:21153-31990 GCA_964549745.1 uncultured bacterium
GGAAAAGTTTAATTGTCTGAAACTTTAACCTTTATGCACATCAATTGAAAACAATAATATTAACAAAACCGAAATTCACTAGATGAGAAATTATGAACACAATTAAGCTTTTCATTCCCGGTCCGGTGGATGTGGCGCCGGAAGTAGCCGAAGCTATGGCACAACCTGTGATCGGACATCGTTCCGCTGCATTTTCGGAATTATACCGGGAAATCACGTCCGGCATTGCCGAATTCATGTTCACCAATCAGCATGTGTATCTCAGCACAAGTTCGGCCACAGGATTATGGGAAGCTGCCGCACGGAATTTAGCGCCGAAGAAAGCGCTTTGTTGTGTGAATGGGGCATTTTCCCGGCGATGGTTCAGCACGATCCAAAAGAATGGATTTGCCGCTGAAATACTGGACGTGGAATGGGGGAAAGGTATCTCACCGGAGATGATCAGGGAACGACTCCAAGCGGGTGGATACGATGTACTGACGCTGGTACACAATGAAACCTCCACCGGTGTAGCCGGTCCTTTGGAAGCCATTGGGAAAATGATGAAATCCGAATTCCCGGATGTTTATTTTGCTGTGGATGCGGTCAGTTCCATGGTGGGTCTCCCAATCCGTTTTGATGACTGGGGTATTGATATTCTGTTGGCTTCCGTGCAAAAAGCCTGGGCCTTGCCGCCGGGATTTTCCATTTGTGTTGTGAGTGATCGTGTTTTGAAACGGTCCGAAACGGTTGAGAATAAGGGATACTATTTTGACTTCATTGCCTGGGAAGCAAGTGCGCAAAAAGGGCAAACCATTGTGACACCCTCAATCGCGCATATGTACGGGTTGAAAAAGCAAATTGAACGGATTAAAACGGAAGGATTGGAGAACCGGTTTCAACGATATTCCAAGTTGGCGCAGAAAACACGTGACTGGACGAATTCAAACGGACTAACCATGTTTTCGGAGGAAGGATATTATTCCGATACGGTTTCCTGCATTAACAATACAAAGAGTTGGGACCTGGCTGATTTAGGGAAAAGACTTTATGATGAAGGATATCAATTCTCCAACGGATACGGAAAGCTCAAAGGATCGGCATTCCGAATTCCGCATATGGGAGAGACAAATGAACATACGTTGACAGAGTATTTGGATTGTATTGATTCGCTGACAGATTAAAATAAAAAAGCCCCGGAAATTCCGGGGCTTTTTTATTCAAGTAAGAGAAAGGACTATAGTTCTTTCAAATCCTTCAACAATTGTTGCAAGGTTTGTTTGGCATCGCCAAAAACCATGATCGAATTATCATACCCGAACAATTCATTGGCAATACCGGCAAATCCCGGATTCATGGTCCGTTTATTGATCAGGACCGTCCGGGCCTTGTCCACATTCAGAATTGGCATTCCGTAGATCGGACTGGATTTATCATGCCGTGCGGCCGGGTTTACAACGTCGTTGGCTCCCAGAACAACCGCTACATCACAATCCTCAAATTCAGGATTGACTTCATCCAGGTCTTTTAACTGGTTGTAGGGGACATTGGCTTCTGCCAGGAGAACATTCATATGTCCGGGCATACGACCGGCCACAGGGTGAATGGCATACATGACTTTTTTGCCTTTACCTTCAAGATAATCCGCTACTTCGCGAACCGCATGCTGAGCCTGGGCAACTGCCAGACCATAACCGGGAACGAAGATGACTTTTTCGGCAGCATCCAGGATCATGGCTGCTTCTTCAGTGGAGTAGCTTTTGATATTCATCTGCTTCTGGGCGCCGGAAGCGCCTTTCTGTTCCAGACCCACGGCGCCAAAGATGACATTCACCAGTGAACGGTTCATTCCTTTGCACATAATGTTGGTCAGGATTAAACCGGAAGCGCCGACCAGAGCGCCACTGATGATCAACCCGTTATTCAACAGGACAAAACCAGCAGCTGCACCGGCAATACCGGAATAGGAATTCAACAGGGAAATCACAACCGGCATATCTGCGCCGCCGATTGGAATCACCAGGGTGACACCCATAATAGCCGAAATAATGATCATGGCTGCAGCATAGGTATACATCTCAGCCGGAAACATGATCGTAGAAACAGCCGTAACGACCAGAAGGATCGCCAAAATGGCGTTGAGGAGCTTTTGACCCGGAAATACGATGGGACGACCTGATATGAATCCCTGGAGTTTTCCGAAGGCCACAAAGCTACCCGTAAAGGTTAACGTTCCGACAAAAAGGGTGAGTACTATTGTGACGAGAGCGTATAAAGACGGGTGTCCCGCGATAGCATTCGGAGCGGCTTTGGTGTAGAATTCAGCGGCTCCAACCAAAGCGGAGGCGCCACCCCCAAAACCATTGAAGATACCCACCATCTGGGGCATAGCTGTCATTTCCACTTTCACCGCGAAGATACCACCGATGAGTCCACCGACGATAAATCCAATGATGATCAGTTTGAAATCAAGACCACCATAGCCAACTAATGTAGCCACGATTGCGATAAGCATACCGACGGCAGCAACCAGGTTCCCGTTCCGTGCCGTCCGGGGATGACTCAACCGTTTCAATCCAAGGATGAAAAGAACGGCTGCTAAGACATAAAATAAGTTGATGTAATCCATGGTGCTCCCCTAACGCCGTTTGAACATCTTGAGCATGCGGTCAGTGACCATAAATCCGCCCACGACGTTAATGGTTGCAAAAATCACAGCGACTAATCCAAGCCAGGTTCCTATTGTTCCATTAACATGGGTGGCAATGATCGCACCCACAATGGAAATGCCGGAGATGGCGTTGGATCCCGACATTAACGGGGTGTGTAATGTCGGAGGTACTTTGGTAATAACTTCGATCCCGACGAAAATCGCCAGGATGAAGACCGTTAAAATGTTAATGATATCCATCGATAATCCTCTTAACTCTTCATGGCTTCCGCCGTCCGTTCATCCACAACTTTTCCGTCGTGAGTGAACATGGCGCCGGAGATAATTTCGTCTTCCATATTCAGTTCCAGGTTACCCTCTTTACAGAAATAGGTAATGAAACTGGAGACATTTTTAGCATACAACTGACTGGCATGGTAGGGCATGGTAGCGGGAATATTATCACTACCATCAATTGTGACATGATTTACCTGCACAATTTCACCCTTTTTGGTCAGTTCACAATTACCACCGTTTTCAGCGGCAAGGTCGATAATCGCCGAGCCTGGCATCATACCTTCCACCATATCTTTAGGGATCAGGACCGGGGCCGGTCTCCCGGGGATAAGCGCTGTGGTAATCACAAGATTCGCTTTAGCAATGTGCTCTTTGATCATTTCGCGCTGGCGACGTTGATATTCTTCGGATGTTTCTTTTGCATATCCGCCTTCGCCGACACCTTCTTCGGATTGTGCTTCCACTTCGATGAACTTGGCGCCCAGACTTTCAACTTGTTCTTTCACAACCGGACGTACATCAAAAGCTTCCACTTGTGCACCAAGCCGTTTCGCAGTTGCGATGGCTTGTAATCCGGCGACTCCCGCACCCAACACCAGTACTTTTGCCGGTGGAATGGTACCGGCAGCCGTCATAAGCAGCGGCATGAAGACCGAGATATGAGTTGCACCAATCAGAACCGCTTTGTAGCCGGCAATATTGCTTTGCGAACTCAGGGCATCCATTTTTTGTGCCAGTGTGGTCCGTGGAATAAGATGCATAGAAAACCCGGTTATCCCGTTTTCGACAAATTTATTGACAGAATCAAGTTCACGGGTGGTCTGGAAAAAGGAAACAAAAATGGCGCCTTTTTTCATGGCGTCAGCCTCGTTTTTACCCAATGCATCGTTTTGAGCGGGGGGAGCAACCTTAAGAATGACGTCTGCTTTGGCAAACAAAGCTTTAACGTCGGATACGATTTCAGCTCCGGCAGAACGATAATCATCGTCAAGATAAAAGGAAGCAGTTCCGGCACCGGCTTGAACTTTTACGGTTAATCCGCTTTTGATCAGTTCTTTGACAGAAGCCGGAGTCGCTGCAACACGATTTTCGCCGGGCAGAACCTCTTTAGGAACCGCGACAATCATACGACTCTCCTTAATAACTTAGTTTTGGTTAGGAATAAAATTTGTGGTGCGTCAGTTTTGAAATGAAAGGAATGAAAAGTCTTTTTTATTAAGAACTGAAATTAAGATTATTAATTGGTTTAGTACACTTTATTTAGCTGATAAAATCTTCTCCGGTTTTGGTAACGTATATTCTATTTCGGTTTGTTCCACCGCCTCGCGAACAAGTCGATCTACATCCAGCGCCGATTCCTGCTCGATTACATCGGAAATTCTGGCTTTGGTCACCGGATGTTTAGGAACAAATAAAGTACAACAATCTTCATGCGCCAGGATTGATGTTTCATAGGTCCCAATTTCTTTTGCTTTGGCAATGATGTCTTGTTTATCCATTCCGATCAGCGGACGGTGAATTGGCAAAGATACGGCTTCCTGAACTGCCTGCATATTCTCCATGGTCTGTGATGCAACCTGACCTAAGGATTCTCCGGTGAATATTCCGTGACAATTTTCATTATTGGCAAATATTTCAGCTATTCGGAGCATAAATCTTCGGTACAGGATCACCCGGTATTTAGGATCTGCATTTTGAAGAATGGCTTCCTGGATATTTGCAAACGGGACCAGCGCTATTTTCGTAGGACGTTGAAACCGGTCCAATATCTTGGACAATTGTTTGACTTTTTCAATTGATGCTTCGGAGGTGTAGGGGACAGAGTGGAAATGAACATAGAACGGATGCAACCCGCGTCGTTGAGCATACCAGGCGGCAACAGGGGAATCCAACCCACCGGAAAGCATCACAATTGCCCGTCCGCTTGAACCATGTGGTAATCCGCCGGGACCGGGGATCTTCTCAGTAAATATATAAGCGCCGGAGGTGAGAAAATCGATATGCACATTTAATTCGGGATTTTTGAGGGAAACTGGTTTTTTATCCCTTTGTTGAATTGCTTCACCTAAATCTTCATTTACTTTTTGAGTGGAGACCGGAATGGATGAATAGGATTTGCGTGCGGTAACCCGAAAGGTGTTATAATCGATATCCGAGGTTATGGACAGTGCTTTTGAATTTACCGATTCAAAATCGGCTTTACATCTTTCCGCCGGACAGAAGAATGCCAAACCATAGACAGAATGGAAAGCATCTACGATTTCAGGAAGACAATTTTGTCCGTTTTCGGCCAATTCTATAATAATCCTCCCTTGCAAAATCTTTATCGATCGAAACGGCTTTTCGCAGATTCGTTTAACTGAAATTTTAAGATTATCCTTGAGTATTCGCTCAAAGTATGAGCGATTTTGCCCCTTCAAACCGATTTCGGCGTAGTGGCACAAGATGTGGGTAGGACGAATCATTCAGGTTTATAACTATATAAGGTTAAAAAGTTAATTTGCAAAAAATTTACACTTCAATTGAAAGATTATAGAATTTTGCATTTTTATTTCTCAAATTCCACGTCCTTTTGAACACGTGATTAGGATCACTCCTTAATGAAACTCTTTCCTCCTTTACAACCATCGGCGGAGTATTATCTCCCCGTGTCGGATTTGCATAAAATCCATATAGAAGAGGCCGGTAATCCCGACGGAACACCCATCGTAATTCTTCATGGCGGGCCTGGCGGCGGTATTGAACCGATCTATCGCCAATACTTTAATCCCGAAAAATATCGGATCATTTTATTTGACCAAAGAGGATGTGGCAAGAGTACTCCTTATGCCTCTTTGCAAGAGAACACAACCTGGGATTTGGTTGAAGATATTGAGAAAATTCGAAAACATTTGAATGTAGACAGCTGGGTTGTTTTCGGTGGTAGTTGGGGAAGCACGCTCTCGCTGGCCTATGCCGAAAAATATCCTGAAGTTGTGAAAGCCCTCGTATTGAGGGGTATTTTTTTATTTAGAAAAGCAGAACTGGATTGGTTCTATCAAGATGGGGCCAGCCACATTTTTCCGGATGCCTGGGAATCGTTTTTAGAACCGATACCCGAATCGGAGCGTGGTTCACTCCTGAATGCGTATCACGCGATGCTTACTTCTCCTGATAAAGATGTGCGTCTGAAAGCAGCAAGAGCGTGGAGTGTGTGGGAAGGGAGTACCAGTAAACTATTCCCGGACGAAGGCCAAAAAGAACGGTTTGGCCAACCCGAATTTTCAGAAGCGTTTGCGCGGATTGAATGTCATTATTTTTACAATGGTGGTTGGTTTGATCCTGAGGATCAACTCCTACGAAATGTGGACCGGATTCGATCCATTCCGGGGACAATCGTCCAAGGCCGGTATGATGTGGTGTGTCCGGCGGCCTCGGCCTGGGACCTGCACCGCGCCTGGCCGGAAGCAGAGTTTCACATCGTTCCGGATGCAGGTCACTCAATGACGGAAAAAGGAATTCAGGAATTACTGATCGACGCCACTGAAAAATATAGTAATTTTTAATTTTTGTATCAACATGGGGGATTGCAATCAAAAGAGAATAAAGTATTTGTGGAGAATAATTTCTTCATATGGACAGTTCCATAGGAACTTCCTAAATTAAAAATCTGAATCGGTTAATAACTCTTAAGACTGGAGAAAGAAAATGTTTAACAAACTCGCAAGACGTAAGACATCATCGGGTTTCACCATGATCGAAATTATGGTTGTGGTTGTGATTGTTGCTATTCTGGCAGCGATCGCGATTCCGATTTACGTTAAATATGTTGAGAGTGCCCGAGCTTCGGAAGCGAAATCCGTTATCGGAAATCTTTACAATGCATCAAAAATGTATTATCAAACTACGGGTAGATGGCCGGATAATGTAGACCAACTGGAAAATAGCGGACAGATACAAATCGATTTATCGACTAAAAACCAGTGGACCTTCACATTGGATGGATTAGATGTCAATGCGGGTACGATTACGGCAACGAGTTCTGATCAAATGGAGGGTGGGGCTGACCATGTTGTGACCTTTGACTGTGAAACTGCCAGTTACTCCGGATATGGTACTCCTAATTCAGAACAATAATATAATTGCCGATGGATATTAATGAATTACTGAATTACTCTCTTGACAGCGGTGCTTCCGACCTGCATTTAGCTACCGGGAGTATTCCTATGGTCCGAATCAACGGCACCATGCGGCCTTTGAATATGGATGCATTATCTCTGGAACAAATGGAGTCCATAATCCCACAGGTGATGTCTGAAGATCAAATCAAGATATTTGAGGATCGGAAAGAGATTGACTTTTCCGCAAAACTTGAGGGAAAAGGTCGGTTTCGTGTCAATTTCTTCTCCCAGATACGAGGACTTTCGGCTGTATTTCGTACAATTCCGGAAGTTGTTCAGGGATTTGAAGAACTGAGTATTCCGCCGGTTTTGAAACAATTAGCTCTCAAAGATCGTGGATTGATCCTATTAACCGGTCCAACGGGTTCAGGTAAAAGCACTACCCTGGCAGCCATGGTAGATCATATTAATCACAACCGGTCCTGTCATATTATTACAATTGAAGACCCTGTGGAATATTTTCACCGGAGCGCCAATAGTTTGATCAACCAACGTGAATTAGGGATTAATACGCATAGTTTTGCGAATGCACTCCGATCCGCATTGCGTGAAGATCCTGACGTGATCCTTGTGGGTGAAATGCGGGACCTCGAAACCATTTCACTCGCCTTAACAGCAGCGGAAACCGGGCATTTAGTGTTATCCACATTGCATACATCCAGTGCAGTAAAAGCAGTCGATCGTATTATTGATATTTTTCCTGCATCGCAAAAAGGTCAGATCCGATCCATGCTTTCTGAAAGTCTGGAGGCAGTCATTGCACAGAAATTATTACCCACAAAGAACCAGGATGGCCGGGTACCGGCATGCGAAATCATGATTGCCACCACTGCAATTCGGAATCTGATTCGCGAGGACCGTATTTACCAGATTTCATCGGTGATGCAATCAGGCGGTGTCGAAGGAATGCAAACGCTGGATCAGGATCTGCAGCAACTGGTTTCACAGGGAAGAATTGAACGTTCAATGGCGGCAAGTATTGCCGACAACCCCAAATTATTCACTTCCTCCGTTCTATAATGATCCTTCGCAGAGCAAATCCCGGATTCACTTTCATTGAGGTCATGGTCTCAATGGTTATCATTTCTATTGGTGCACTCGGTCTCATGATTGGTGCCGTGCATGCCAAGGGAGCTTTGCGATCCATTGATCTCCGGAAAAAAGCCACAGAACAATTAGTTAATTATATGGAATATTGGCGTGGACGTGTAGCCGATGGACATCTATCGGTGACGGATAAAGCTGGCAATACTCTTGGGAAAAAGGTCTATCTCGAAGGAGACCAGTCAACGCCAAACAGAGTGATCGCTACACTGTATTTGGATCCAATGCAGGTTGTTACCAGCGATGTACAATCGGACTTTACACGGTATCAATTAACTGCCAGAATAAAATGGGATGATTTTTCTCTGTCAAAAAAGCCCGTCACAAGAGAACGATCTTTAAGTATGATAATGACTGAGTTCAAGATCAATGGCTTCTAAATCACATCCGGGACTGACATTAATGGAATTAATGGCAACGGTAGTCGTTGTCGGGATTATTGTCATTGGGTTAAGTATGACCACGATCAATATTGAAGATCATTATTCCAGAGATACCGTCATGAATAATGTCCGATTTTATGGTGATACTGTCATGGAAGAGATTCTAAAAAATATTTCTTTATCCCGGACTATTGATGTAACAAATGCCAATGGGTTCTCCAGGTTGACACTGGGTGTATTGGATTCGGATGGTAACACCTCTATATTGAGGGTAACAGCTTCCCAAACAAAAGGTTTACAGTTTAATAGTCATAACCCCCTGAATGGAAATCTTCAATTTCCAAATGGAGGCCGCTTCAAACATCTGCAATCCATTAAACTAACAGATTTTTCTATTAAACAGATAAGTACGGTTCAACCGGCATTAGTCGGATTTGCTAATTCTACTTACGATGTACTCATTGAAATTACCATTCAACCGAAAGGCAGGGATGGACGGAAATTCACCCCCGATGTTATTCAACTAAATCGTCGGGTATTTGTACCTATGAAGTATGTAGCTCAAATGAACACCTAATCAAGGAGGTTTCTATGCGACGTTATACATACAATCAAGGTGCGGTCACACCAATGGCTATCATTTTCGTTATGGTCAGTATGCTCATTACTGTCGGCTATCTAAAGTACTCTCTGACATCTTCAGCAATGGAACGGTATCGCTTTGCAATGAAAAAAGCCAAATTAATGGCTCAAACAGGGATAAACAAAGAGGGAATTCCAATCTTGAGTTATTACGAGGGTGGCGACAGTGTGATTATCAGTGGGAGCAAAACGTTTAAAGTTAAGGGTGAGAATCAGGGTGCGTATTTCAATGTACATGTTGGTACATCTTCAAATGAATATGGGAAAACGCAGTACTATAGCTACGGTCACGGAAAATACTCATACAAAGGATTCAGTGGGAAAATGATCGTTGATACAAGTTTTTATGCCGTGATAATGGAAGCAGCTGATTTTTCCAAATACATGTACTTCACCAACTCTGAAGAGCCGGGCGGTGGTCCTTATACTGACGGGACCGTAACATTCGGACAAAACGACGAATTAGAGGGAATTATTCACACAAATGGTCATATCACAATGAGCTCATCTGGTTGTCCAACTTTTAGCGGGAAAAATACAATATTACAAGCGGTTGATGGATTCTCTCTGGGTTCTTGTAATTATCCGGATTCACTTTTTGACCAAAATCCCAGGATTGTTCAATATCCTCCGGATGGTGTTGCAACTACGATTGCACATGCAAATTGGATTTATACCGGGAATGATCTCCTATTCAGAGGCGCTTTAAAAGATACCCTGATTATGACCCAAATCGAGTTTGTTCGAGGTGGTTATAAAGTGAGTCAATGGACTTATCTTATTCCACCGGTTGCAGTTGATGGTCCGCCGCCGGAAGAATTTATCTGGGATACGGGCGGTACTACGTCAGGAATTGCGGATGGACATGCGAATTTTGATTTACCGTTTGATAATTCAAACGGATATCTGCAGGCTGATACACTTATTCTAAGTCGTTACGATTCGGAGAATAATCCTATTGCAAATACCATGCTCCAATATTCTGTTGGTGATACTGTTATAGTGAGTTCAAAGGACACCTTGACAAAATTCTGGAAAGGGGTCATTCTATCTAAAAATCTTTCCGGCGGTGCATATCTTATCGGTGTGAACACCTTTGAACAAGCTTTTGGCTTAAATGGTTTTTTGGATGGCGAATTAGTTGATTTTACTTATAAAGCGCCTCTGGATCCTGATTTGGCATTTAATCGCTTTGAAAGCTATCATAACCATCCAAACGATAACGGGCAGAGTGTGTGTACGAAGGGTGGATTTCACCACTTTGATTTTGAACCGGGTCCGGATGGCCCTGATATAATCCAATCACGCATGGTTTACTCAAAAAAAGGTGTTATATATGTGCACGACAGTCAGCTCCGGGTCAAAGGAGTGGTTGATGGAAACTTTACCATCGTAACAGATGCCTATACCGAATATCGGCGGCACGACGATCCAACAATTATAGACAGAGTCTGGGACAATATCTGGTTAATCGATGATGTCCGATATATAGATTCAGATCGAAACACAGGCGAAGTCGTTGACGGAACACCAAATCGTCTCGGTTTAGTTTCGGGCGCGAACGTTATCATTGCAAATACAAAGGAAAATGGAGCTAAAGGACAAGCATTTGGGCATGATAT
>CAZJWP010000001.1:32090-68822 GCA_964549745.1 uncultured bacterium
TCATTGCAAATACAAAGGAAAATGGAGCTAAAGGACAAGCATTTGGGCATGATATTATTATTAATGCAGCTATTCTTGCTCTAAACGAGTCTTTTGTAGCTCAATACTGGCAAAATTCTCTATCAAATCCGGCTTGGAATGGCCCTAATGTCGGGGACCCGATTTCTTCTCATGCCGATGGCAGAGGCCCATTTCGCAATCCTATTTCAACCACTCCTGTAACGACTGGCACAGACGACAAGCGTGGTATTGTTCATCTTTGGGGATCCATCAACCAGGATAAAAGGGGATATATGTTAAGAAACCTACCTGGTCCATATAATGCATGGCCGGGTATCGGTTATGACAAGGACTATCATTATGATTACAATTTTAGTACATATTTTGGTCCTACATATTATCCTATTGTTACCGATGAGAATGGAAGGAAAGATTTGGTTATGAACGGTTATGGAGCATCCAAAAGTGGAATCATTGGCCCTGACACGACAGGAGCAGCACAATGATTCTTGGCCTCGATATTGGAAGACAGGTTGTGAAAGCGGTAGCTGTTGAAAAGTTAAAAGCAGGTTATAAACTTCTTGGTATCGGTGAACGGTTAGTTCCGGAAGAGAACAAAGCCTTTGACCCGGAAAACATCACTCAACCCATTTGGGTGATCGCCGTTCGTGAAGTGCTAAGGGATATGAAACTCAATCCAAAGCGGGTGAAAAATATAGTTTCAGGCTTGAATGGAGCTAAGGTAAGCATCAAACAGATAACAACGATGGAAATGGCTTCAGATGAAATGTTGTCCGCGATGACGTTCGAAGCTCGGAAGCATATCCCAATGGATGGTTCGGATGCGGTAATTGATTACCAGGTTTTGGGACCCAATCGGAAAGAAGTGGACAAAATTGATGTCAGCTTAGTTGCCTGTACCCAAAAAGTTCTTCAAAGCCATATCGAAATATTAAAGGATGCCGGTTTAAAACCGGGAATCGTTGATACCGATCCGGTTGCAATTATTAATGCATTTCTCCTAAGAAATGAATTACCTGAAGAGGGGGTTGTTGTATTAATTGACATCGGATCCTTATCCAGCTCGTTGATAGTCAGAGGAAGGACGGATGAGTTGTTTGTCCGGGATATTCCAATTGGCGGACACCAATTTGTAAAATGGCTGAGTAAAACAAAGAAAATGGATTACACTACTGCTGAAGAATTATTAGCAAAATCAGGAGTTGCTGCCGGAAGTAAAAATAGTTCAGACACAGAAAATGGGTCAGCCATCGCAGTTGCCGATCGAACGATATTTGATAATCTGGTCGAAGATATTCGAAGATCGCTCCGTTATTATGCGAAAACGACCGGTCAAAGTTTTTTCCAGACAATATTTCTTAGCGGTGGCGGGGGACTAACTCCTGGATTAGCAGAATTAATTCAGGAAAAACTCAATGTCGAGACGACGGTGTTTGATCCGCTGATTGCTCTTGATAATATCGAAAAATTCGAAGTGCCTAATAAAGCCCAATATGCAGTTGCTACAGGACTTGCGATCCGTGGAGGGCTGTCCGAATGAAAAAATTTATTATTATCAACTTAAATCAGGCTGAAAGTCGTGAATCAAAAATGGTACGATGGCGGGAGAGAAGTCGTTGGGGATTCTTTTCTTTTCTTATCATTTTATTTTTAGGGTTAAATGCCGGTGTTTTCCTTGTAACAAATGGTTATAATAATCTGATCAAACAGAAAAAAAGCCAAATAAAAAATCTGGAAGAAGAATTGGCATCATTACAATCCAAGGGAAAGAACCTGTCCAAAGCAGATATTTTTTCTCTTACAAACCTTGAACAGAATCGAGTGCTCTGGGCAAGGAATTTGCAATTGTTGGGACAATTAACTCCTGAAGATATGGCTATAACCAAATTGGAGTACAAGAACAATAAACTCAGTATTGAGTGTGTTTCTGTGTTGTATGAAGATCAAAAACCATTTGATGTCGTCAATAAATTTGTTGGGAGACTCAAGAATAACCGTGAATTCTCAGACAACTTTGATCGGATTAAATTTGTGAAAAGTGTAAAACAAACTGTACGAGGTCAGGTTGTGCTAATATTCAACCTTGAAGCTACCGTCATTCCAGGTGCATCCTCAGTAACCCATAGTTGAAAGGTTCGGAATGGCAGCAAGAAATACATGGCTTTTTCTATTGTCCGCACTTCTTACCGGTCTTTTCTGGTTTCAGGCGACGATGTTATTTGGAGATAAACCAAGTCAGGTCAAAGAACTGGATAATGAGCAAGCGGAATTGAACGAGCAATTAATCAGTGCGCAAATCTTAGCGAATAAACTGGACCGTGTGTATACCTTATTCGAGGAGAATCTGGCCCTTTCAGCACAAGACTCATTGGCTGAAGACGCTTCGATCAATTTTATTAATGGACTTACTTCCATGTTAAAACGTCATAATATATCTCTTGAATCCATCAAACCGAAGAAAAGAGAAGAAAAGGGTAATTATTTTGTTTCCCCATACCAGCTTCTGATTCGGTGTACATTTGAACAATTAGGGGAGTTTATGGCGGAATTGGAACGATCTCCGAGATTGATATCAGTGGATGAATTCTCTGTTGACAATAGTATCGATCGCGTTAAAAACATATCTCGTCAAAAAGATTTGGCTTATCAACTCGTCGACCTAAAACTATCGACATTAACATTAGTCAAATCATCTGAAACTAAGGGAAATGATTAATGGTAGATCGAAATCAAACCCTCTGGTCGTTGTTGGTGACATTAGCCGTACTTCTTATTTTGGTTTGCGGTATTAAAATCTATCCCATGGTCAGTCATTGGAATCGCGTGAAATCTCGTTCAGCAAAAGTTCAATTTGGTACGGATAAACAATTAGAGTCTGAAATTGAATATTTGGAGAATCGATTAAAAGAACGAAGTGAATACAAATTTAAACTGGATAACGAGCCATTGCGATTATCCAATGTATTGTATTTTTCAAATGGATTTGGTTCTGGCAGCCATTATAGCAGCGGTAAAATACGTGTGTCTGCTGTAATCTTGGGGACATCAGAAAACCAGGCAATTCTAAAATATCATGATACGAACTATACGGTTACGGTTGGAGATACTATTGACAAGTATATTGTTAAATGGATCGATGCTGAAGAAGTTGTGGTTGCAGATTCAGACAAAGAAATTCATTATCCGGTAATCACATCGGATGTTCAAAATGAGGGGGTCCAGAAGGACCAAATTCTGAGGAGAGAAAATTAGTATGATTAGCAGATTTAAAATTTTTGTTTCAATACTGGTAGTGATGATCGGTTTACTTTCCGCTCAAGAACAGGGAACGATCAGTTCACAAGAAGCGGAAAATCCCACCTTAGTAACCTTACATGCAGAAGATGCTTTTTTACCCAGTATTCTTGCAATCCTTGCGAAAGAAAGCGGATACAATATTGTTACAGACCCAACGGTCAACAAACAGGACAAAATTTCAATCCATATTGAAAATGTCCCGATTGAACAGGCCATTAACCTGGTCGTGCGAGCTGTGGGATTAAGCTACGAAATTGTGGGTAATTCATTTTTAATAGCTGAGCCGAAAAAATTAGCAGAAGAAGTCGGTGTAACCAGTCATGTTATTGAATTGAAATATGCAACTGCAGAAGAAGTGAAGGATCTCCTCCAGGATTTAACTGATCAAATCCAGGTTGATGTATCCGGCAATAAATTATTGGTAAATGCCAGTCCAAGGAAATTAGCTGAAATTGAGGATGTGATCCGCGATATTGATGTGCCTGCACTTCAAATTCTTCTGGAAACACGTTTGATCGAAGTTGCGGAAGATGAAGAAGAACGATTGGGGATCGACTGGTCGAAATTAGCAAACTATACGACAATGCTTGCTGAAAACGGAACACCGCCTGCCGGATATCCGGGAGCAGGTTCAGAAGTACCGGGTTTAACTCAATCCGTCAATACATCCAACGGACAAATCATCGAAGACTACCAACCGCAAACATTCCAAAACTTACCTCAGGAGATGATCTATAACAGGTTAAATAAAGATAATATGTTTGCTTTTCAGAGCGGATTCAGCCGGCAAATGACAGCTTTTGATGTGACCCTCGATTTTTTATTGAAGGAAAATAAAGCGGAAATTCTGGCCGATTCGAAACTTGTTACATTAAATGGTCGTGATGCGAATATAAAAATGTTAGACATTGTTCCATATATTCTAAGTTCCGGCGGCGTCGGCGGTCAGGTACAAGTCCAACGTGAAGAAGTTGGTATCAAGTTAAATATTTTGCCAACAGTCAATACAGACGGTTATATCACCGTGAAAGTCGAACCTGAAGTCAGTTCAATCTTTGAATTCATTGGTCCGGATAAAAATATACCTCGTGTAAAGAGCCGTACCAGTGAGACGACTATTCGTGTTAAAGATGGTCAATCCATCATTATCGGCGGCCTGATCGCACGTGATCGCAAAGTAACGGAATATAAAGTCCCATTTCTAAATAAAATACCACTTCTTGGTAAAAAATTATTTTCAAGTAAAGACGTTCTTGATAAAAAAACAGACCTGATCATTCAAATTACACCCTCAATTGTGAGGGATAATTATTCTACCCTTATTAAAACTAAGGAGATGAATGATTTTGAGAACAGTCTTGAAACGACTATGAAGAGGGATTCGGCCGGTGTTAAAGGACAAGAAGAAAACTTCGTTCCGGCACCCGCGCCCCAAAACACAGAACCAAATAATACACAGACTGCAAAACAGGCTCAAAAACTACCGGCCAATAGTGAAAAAGAGAAATCCGTTCCCGTACAAAGTGAAACAAAAGTACAGGTAAAAAAACCTGAAAAGAAAACCGTCAAACAAATGGCGCCTTTTAACAAAACGGTGAATTCCGATTCATCGGATGTGGGAGGGGAGTAACGATGAAAGCAGTACAAAGAATTTTCAAAATAAAACTCTTATTTATAGGAGTTTTAAGTGTAGCATTGTTAAATAGTTGCGACGATCGCGTTCCCCAGACGTCCACAAGTGATTACCTGATCACTTTAACAACAAATCCAGTGGCCTACGATTCGAATGACAATGAAATTGTGATAGGTGAAGATATCCTAGGAAATTCGACGTTAACCCGGGCCACAGTATTTTTATCAGATACTGCCGGAACACCGATTCAGGGAGAGGTTGTCTCTTTTTCCGCAAAACTTAATGGGAATTCAGTAGGATCATTTTCTCCATCAAAAGGTGCAACGGATAAAAATGGGCAAGTCATTGCTTATTATTCAGACAGTAACACCGCCGGGGATATTGCCGTAACTGCAAAACTGAATAAGGACGTCCAATCCACAAAAACGATATCCGTTGTGGATACGTCGGTTACGAAAGTTTGGCCTTATTATCTCAATATAACCCCAAGCAATTCATCCATAACTTTGGATGGGGGGCTGACCTATTCGGACATTACAGCGCAGGTTACAAATCGTAATGGAATCCCGGTTACCGGTCTATCGGTTAATTTTTCCTTAACGCCTGCTGACCTTGGTATATTAAGTGCAGGCGCCTCAACAACAGATAGCCAGGGAAAAGCCGTGGTTCGTTTCTCCGATACAGGAAATGAAGAACACATAGGGGATGCCACTATCAAAGCATGGTTTAATCACCCATTTTTTGGAGATCTTCTGGATTCAACCCAGGTTTCAATTATTGTTCCAACCAGCTACACCCTGTCCGTGAGTTCTACACCCATTGCGATTGACCAGGTTAATAGTCTGTCGATTAACGTTGGAGAGGATGTTGCCGGTACTTCAGCATATACATTGGTTGCTGCGACGTTAATGGATCAAAACGGACTGCCTATTGCAGGAAAAAACATTGCCTTTAACGCAACCCGTCTGTCCTCACCATCCGGTTCATTCAATGTGACCACGGCCTCTACAAATATCTATGGCGTTGCATCGGCGTTATTTGAAGATAGTGGATCAGCCGTGGACAACACAGGTACCCCAACCTATGAGGGGATTATAGCAACAGCAAGGCTCAACGATCAGACGATTGGCTCTACGCAATTCAATGTCTATGCCGATCAGACGGACGTATGGCCGTATCGATTTACTTTAAATACGGATACGGATGTTATTCAACTGGATAATGGCGTAACCAAAGCACATATTACAATTCACTTGTTTAATAAACTGAATAAACCTCTGCCAAACCTGGAAGTAGCCTTTGATGCAACCCGCGGCTATATTATAGACCATGCGATTACGGATTCATCCGGAACGATTGTAGTCGAATTTTCTGACCTGGGGAACCCGGATGATGTGGGTGTCTCAACGATAACGGTCGCTTTTGATCATCCGAGTTTTGGTAGCGTGTCTGATTCTTTGCAGATCAGCATTGAAGATCCATCTTTTAGCGGTACCCCAGCCTATATTGAAATTCCGCCTTCCATACCAAACCGGATAATGGTTGTCGGTGGCGGCGGCCGGGAGTCCACATCAATTAAAGCGAAAGTCTATGATGAAAATGGCGTATTGGTTGACACTCCCACGCCTGTCGTGTTCACTTTGGGGCCGATTGTTCCGGCCGGAACAAATCTGAATAACGCCGGACTCGTTGATACCGCATATACCGTGAATGGGATTGCTTCAGTCTCATTAAATAGCGGTACCCGTCCGGGACCAGTCAGGGTGACGGCAAGCGTTGATGTCAATGATTCAACGTATATTTCCGCTTCACGCGACAATCAGGCGATCGTCGTTACGGGCCCGGCTCAGTACATTTTTCCGGACACTGATCCTCAGTCTTTACAACCCATTGGCGGTGGTATGTACCGAATGGTTGTAGCCGCCCTGGTTTATGATTTATGGCATAATCCGGTTGCAGACACCACTCACGTCTATTGGTCCATGCAACCTTCCGTATTGGATGCCGATAGCGTTCTGGATGCGTTTATCGAAGGGGTGAGTTTTACAGGAAACACAAGTATTGATGGTGAAACACAACCGGGTGTAGCCTATACGACTGTCGTTTACCCCAGTCGTGATATTTTCAGTGTCGCACAAATCAGTGCTTTATGTTTTGGCGGCGATGTAGACGGTGATGGTGTCTATGGCGATTCAGTCTTCGCAAACGTAGAAAATGATGTTGTGATGCCTTATTATGCAGGAACATTAACCGTTACAGTAAATCCTGCATTCTGGGATTTTACCATAAATAGCAACCCTGCATTCGTGGAAATGCAGGCAACGTTGATTGATTACTACAGCAATCCCGTCCAATTTGGGCATCTGATATTTGGTGCAACCGGTGCTGCCGATTTACAACCTCCCAATCCTTTAGTCACAGATGCAAATGGCCAGGCAACCGTAGTTGGTACATTTAATCAGGGTATTTGCACTCCAATACCTAACTCCGATCCTCAAACATACAATGATTTTACGGCAACGGTACAAGTAACCTTAATTGATCCGATAGGAATCTCCAGTGATCCGGTTGAGATCCTGTTTATTCGAAGTCCGGTGATTCCCTAATTAACGAAATACCCATGGAAAAAAAATTCAACCCACAGTTTTCGCGACTTGGAGATATATTACTCCATCACGAAAAAATTACGGAAAGTCAGCTTAATACAGCGCTGGCGGAACAAAAGAAAAGTAACGAGAAACTTGGTGAAATCCTTGTAGCACAAGGGGTGATAAGTGAAGATGATTTAATTCACGCATTTTCATCCCAGCTTGGATATCGTCCGATAAAAGAGGATGATTTATTTTCTGCTGATCCCGAAGTAGTTCAAATGGTACCGGAGGAATTTTCCAGGCAGTATAAAGTTCTTGCCCTCAGTAAAAATGATGGGTCCATTATTGTGGCTATGGAGGATCCGGAGGATCTGGTTGCCATCGATTCATTAAAACGACTTACCGGACTCACACCGGAGGTCAATGTAGCGGGAGCGTCAGCTCTTTTGCGGGCGATGGATCAAATCTACGGGCAGATTGCTCAATCCGGGAAAGTGGAAGAAGCCATCCAGGGTTTAACGGTTATTACCGGAGATGAAGATGACAGGGAAGAAGTTGTTTTATCCCCGGATACAGCCGACAGAGATGATGCTCCGATTGTAAAACTGGTAAATTTAATCCTACAGGAAGCGATCAAAGAGCGGGCCACCGATATTCATGTAGAACCACAGCAAAAGCATATCGTTGTCCGAATCAGAATCGACGGTGTACTACAAACCATTATGTCGCCGCCCATCACCTCGCTTAATGGTTTAACGACACGTATTAAAATCATTTCTAATCTGAACATTGCTGAAAGACGCCTTCCACAGGATGGACGTTTCAGTATCCGAAGCAGTAACCGCGAAATTGATGTACGTGTTTCGGTGCTTCCTACGGTTTACGGTGAAAAGATTGTTATGCGTCTCCTTGATAAAACCGGTTTTGATTTCAATCTGAAAACACTCGGTTTTGGAGATGACATGTACCGGATATTTAAACGGGTGATCTCACAACCCTACGGTATGATCGTGGTTTCAGGCCCCACAGGATCTGGTAAATCCACTTCATTGTATGCTGCCATGAAAGAGATTAAGAGTGAGGCGATAAATATTTCGACGGTGGAAGACCCTGTTGAATACCAATTAAGCGGGATTAATCAGGTTCAGGTTTTCGAGGAAATTGGACTCACATTTGGATCAACGTTAAGATCTATCCTTCGACAAGATCCGGATGTTCTTCTCATCGGGGAAATCCGTGACGAGGAAACTGCTGATATCGCAGTAAAATTCTCACTTACGGGACATTTGGTCTTTTCAACCGTCCATGCAAACGATGCCCCGTCCACAATTACTCGTTTATTGGATATTGGGATTAAACCATTTTTAGTAGGTTCATGTTTGAATCTGGTCATGGCGCAACGCTTGGTGCGAACAATTTGTCCGAATTGCAAAGAAGAGTATGATCCAACGAATGAAGAATTGGAAATGATTGGATTAGATAAGAGCAATCTTAACAACGGAAAATTATTCCGGGGTAAAGGATGCTCCCATTGCCGTCGAACCGGTTATCTTGGTCGAACAGGAATTTTTGAAATTATCCCTATGAGTCGGAAAATCCGTGGATTGGTTTTCGACAATGCCAATGAAGATCTGATTCGCCAGGAAGCAGTCGATGCCGGGATGGCTACTCTGCGCGAAAGCGGATTGCGAAAAGTGATTGAAGGTGTTACGACCATCGAAGAGGTCTCGCGGTCAACTGTTGAGGACTTTTAGTGGCCACATATAACTATCTAACACGGGATTCTAACGGAAATCGCCACGAGGGCGAAATCCATGCTGACTCGGTTGATGTAGCCGCACAAAAACTCTCCCAAAATGATCAGATTGTTATCAGTTTAAAAGAGGTTGATACAACCTTTGATTTTTTAGGGCCTTTCATTGATGAAATCAGTTTATCCTGGGAACGCTTTCGCAATCGGATCCCGCTTGCGAACATAGTATTTTTTACAAGACAGCTCGCAACGATGTACAGTGCCGGGTTGACTTTAGAACGTGCAATAAAAGCTCTGTCACATGAAGAAAAACATGCAAAATTCAAAAAAGTCCTGATCCTGGTATCTGAAAATATCCGAAAAGGAATGACCATGTCTGAGGCTATGGCCAGGCATCCCGGTGTGTTCAATACACTGTATATTGCACTGGTCAAAGCCGGTGAGGTTAGTGGTAATCTGGATAAAATTCTTGAGGAGCTGGCAACTTATTTAGAGAACCTGGAGGATACACGGAGAAAAGTAAAATCCGCCATGACCTATCCTCTGTTTATGGTTCTTTTCCTGATCGGTATGTTATCGATCATGTTCTTGGTGATCATCCCCAAATTTTCAGGTGTTTATGCACAACTTGGCGCTCAATTACCCTACGCTACTCGAGTATTGGTTAATGCCAGTGTTTGGATGCGAACACATTTTGCATCCATGTTCTTTGGTACAATCCTTGTTATTTTTGGTACTTGGCTAGTATCCAAAACACAGCGAGGCGGCTATGTTATTGATAGCTGGAAAATTAAATTCCCTATTTTTGGGAATTTGATCGTACAATCCATATTAAACAAATTTTCAAAAACACTGGGTATCCTGCTTGGTGCCGGCGTCTCTGTTCTGGAAGCAATGAATTTGTTAAAAAAAGTGGTTCAAAATAGAGTATTTGAAAGTTCAATTGAAGACGCTTCCGAGTTTATCCGGGACGGATTTAACATCAGTACCGCATTGCGAAGGACAGAGGTCTTTCCATCCATATTACTTCAATTAACCACAACAGGTGAGGAAACGGGGGAATTGGATCAATTACTTGATCATGCCGCGAATTATTATTACAAACAGGTGAATGCAATGGTTGATCGGATGACGACCTTGATCGAGCCCTTGCTTATCCTGGCAGTGGGGATTGTAATAGGAGTGATGGTGATTATTACCTATTTACCCGTCTTTTCATTGGGACAGGCACTCCAATCCGGTTTGTAGAAGACCGCACAGAAGAGAATGAGAATAAAACTTAAATGGGGTGAAATACTACGAAAGTCAAAAGAGGGATAAGAAGGTATGAAGAAAACTGAAAGAAGTGCCCTGGTCGCTAAACTAATAGCTGGAATTGTATGTTTGTCTTTTGTGATGGCAGGACAACAGGAAGGCCA
The DNA here is from genome assembly GCA_964549745.1 of uncultured bacterium. GTDB lineage: Bacteria > Fidelibacterota > Marinisomatia > Marinisomatales > J089 > J089. The sequence continues at coordinate 42,804 of CAZJWP010000001.1, forward strand.
ACATTCTTACGTTTCAATGATTGGGCCGAGAGCGCTGCATTTTGCCATTCAAAATGTTCAACAGGTTCCCCTGGAAAATGCTGACCAGAATTGGTCGCGGTTTGAAATCCCCGGCGGCGGTATTTCATCCACCCCGGGACAACCGGAATTACCATCAGTAACTTCATGGATTGCCATTGATCCTTCCCGGCACTATTCTCCGGAAATCACTCTCGGTGAACCAGAAGAAATTCAGGATGTCCATCTCCCTGTTTATCAGTCGGAAGATGATCCTCAAAATTTTGCAAACCCGGTGGATAGCCAACCCGACCTGGTTTCTATTTCGGACCCGGTTGTTATGCGAAACCTTGTTGTGGTTGGTGTTACGATCACACCGGTTCGTTATTACCCGGAAGAAGGACGTGCTGAAGTCTACCATTCTATTGACGTATCCTTGGTTGATGACGGACTTTCTGAGGCGACTGTTTATACCCCGCAAAAATTGTCTGAAGCTTTCGAACCTTTATATGAATCACTAGTCTCTAATTTTGATCGTGGTGTTTTTCCCGATGGATTTCAGGAGCCCTCTATTCTGTACATTTTGCCCAGTAATGCATCAGCAGTTTTACCGGTACTTCAACCTTTGCTTGATTGGCGAAAACGGTCCGGATATCATGTGGCTTATGCTTCCACGAGTACGATCGGTAGTTCCGGTTCCTCAATTAAAAACTATATCCAGGATCAATACCAAAATAGTGATTACCCGCCGGAATTTGTTGTTTTGGTCGGGGATGCTTCCGGTTCTTACAGTATTCCGACTTGGCATGAGACCTACAGCTACTACAATGGTGCCGGTGATCAACCTTATGCTGAACTTTCTGGCGCTGATCATTTTCCGGAAGTGTTTATTGGACGGATATCGTTTGCATCCACAACAGAACTGGCAACGATTGTAAATAAAACAGTCCAATATGAATCGAATCCTTATATGGGCGGTGAGAACTGGTTTAGCAGGGCTCTTTTGGTAGGTGATCCCGGTTCATCCGGTATTTCAACCATTATAACTAATGAATATATTCGTGAGCGCCTTGAATTTCATGGCGGGTCCGATATACGTACGGTTTATTCCAGCCCCTTTTCTTCACAAATGGTTTCCAATTTGAACGATGGTGTTGGATTCTTTAATTATCGTGGTTGGTTGGGAACGAGTGGCTTTTCTTCCAGCAATGTGAATGGACTTACAAATGGATTTATGTTACCGTTCGCGACTCCAATTACTTGTGGCACGGGGACATTTGATTCCGGTACATCACTTACAGAATCCCTGGTAAGGGCCGGTACACCTTCAGTACCAAAAGGGTCTGTGATTGCGATTGGAACGGCTACAACCGGTACGCACACACAATTCAATAATGCAGTTGATATGGGTATATATTATGGACTCCTGGACGACGGATTGGATTTCGCAGGCGCTGCGCTGGCTCGCGGTAAAATTAACCTGGCTCAGGATTATCCGTCTAATCCCGGCAATTATGTAGATATATTTACCCATTGGAACAATCTTATTGGTGATCCCGCACTTCGTGTTTGGAAACATTTCCCGCAACTCATGTCTGTGGATCATGTGTATACTGTTTCGGAAGGGACGAATTTCTTTGACGTGACCGTTCTCAGTCAACATGGTGCGATTGAAAATGCATTGGTTACACTTTGGAAATCTGACGACAACTCTTTGTTTGCTGTGGAACATACAGATGCCAACGGATATGCTTCATTCAATCTGGACACCGTTAGCACCGGTGAAGTATATGTAACCGCGGTTTATCAGGACTATAAACCTTACCAGGGTAGTTTTATGGTTGTGTCACAAGATAAAAATGTCAATATCCTGCCTAATGCTGTCGTAATTGATGATGATTCAACCGGAGCCAGTTTAGGTAACGGAGATGGCATTTTCACCGGTGGAGAGACGGTTGAGATCAGTGTACCTTTCAAGAATTATGGTACCTTAGCGGATTCAGGTTTGTACGCGGTATTAAGTACAACCAATGATGACGTGAATGTTTTGATGGATACGGTCTATATCGGTATCATGGATTCCGGTGATGTATCCCTTGCAGATTCACCATTCGTTGTTTCAGCAAATCCCGGATTAGATGGTGGGACACCGTTGAATTTGCGGGTGTCCGTATCAGACATGATTGGAAACACCTGGGATGGTGATTTGGATATGACAGCTTCAGGTTGTCGGTTAGAGGTCAAGGATATGGCCATTCTTGATTTAAGCAATGGAGAATTGGATCCGGGTGAAACTGCCGGTGTTGAGTTTACTCTGATGAACCAGGGGACGCTTCCGGCAACGGGTGTGATGGGCGTGCTTTTATGTTCTTCACCATCTATTACCGTTGACACAGAAGCTGGGTCCTGGGAAGACATTCAACCAGGTCAGGAAATAAATAATGCTGGTAATCTATTTACGGTTACAGCCGATGATGGCATATTGCCCGGTACAACATTCCCTTGCTTTTTGATCGTGACCACAGCGGAAGGAAATAACAAGTCGTTTTACCTCAATTTAAAAGTTGGAACACCTTCGGACGGTGACCCGTATGGTCCTGATAATTATGGATATTATATTTATGACAGCGGGGACCAAATGTATACCAGTGTCCCAACCTATGACTGGGTTGAAATAAATAGTTCACTCGGCGGACCGGGTGAAAATCTGTTGATAAGCGATACAGGGAACAACCAGGATGATATTAAACTCGTCCAGTTGCCGTTTTCGTTCACATTTTATGGAATTTCATATGACATGATCACCGTGTGTTCAAACGGATGGATTTCCATGGGCGAAACAACTTTAAAATCCTTCAGGAATTACCCGGTACCCGGTGGCGGTGGACCGAGCCCGATGATTGCAGCCTTCTGGGACGATCTGGTGACTACAAGTACCGGAAAAATCTATACATATCACGACGAACCGGGACACCGGTTTATCATTGAGTGGTCAAACGTTCATACCTATCAAAATGGTGACAATGAAGATTTCCAGGTGATTCTTAGAGACCCTGAATACTATACCACACCTACGGGTGATGGAGAGGTCAAGATCCAATATAAGGATTTCAATAATACATCCTCGAATACGGGCAGTGCGCAAACCCATGGAAATTATTGTACAATCGGTATTGAAGATCAAACTGCTGAAGATGGTTTGCAGTACACCTACAATAATGGTTATCCACCTGCAGCAATGCAATTGTCAGACGAGACGGCCATACTTATCACGACACGCGGTGGAACAACCCGGGTCTACGGAGACGTCAATCAGGATGATGGTCTGGATATCTACGATTTGCTCTTGCTGGCAAATTATCTGCACGATGGAGATACCAGTATGCTCCAGCCATTTATGGCTGATATCAATAGCGATGGTCAGGTAAATATGATCGATCTGATTGTGATGTTTCAATCCATCTTGAATGAGAATTAATCCTGTCTCGTTAGAGGAGATCAATAGGAATTGGCTGAATGTTGACACCCTTATGGGTACTGATTTTCATCACGGTAGTGTTATGCACATTGGGATGGTTTGAGTACCGAAATCATCAGGCAATTCTCGAGACGATTCCATTACGAATCCATGTTAATGGAACCCGGGGTAAATCCAGCGTAACGCGGTTAATCGCAGCCGGGCTTAGAGCCGGCGGAATCCGAACCTTCGCAAAAGTGACCGGAACCGCCCCGCGTGTTATTGACGATCAGGGACGCGACAGGGTTATTCATCGCCTTCGCGGCGCTTCGATTGGTGAACAGGTTAGAATACTGAAATATTTCGCCACCGAGAAACCGGAGGCCATTGTTGTAGAGTGTATGGCGGTACAGCCCCAATATCAATGGCTGGCTGAACAAAAAATGATCCGTTCCAACATCGGTGTCATAACCAATTCCAGACCGGATCATCTTGATGAAATGGGTCCTACGCCTGAAGATGTTACGCTTAGTTTATGCAATACAATCCCGTTCAACGCAAAATTCTTCACGGCTGAGATTGCCCAATCGGGTACGATGCAACGAATCGCTGATAAGCGAAAAACCGAAATGAATATTGTACACGAAGAGTCGATTGATCCATCGGTTATGAATCGCTTTTCCTATGTAGAACACCCGCAAAACGTTGCCCTGGCGCTGGATGTGTGCGAATCCATGGGTGTGTCCAAAGATGTTGCTATCGAAGGAATGGTCAATGTTACTCCGGACACCGGATCACTTCAAGTCTGGCGGTTGTCGATTGAAGATCATCCCTATCTTTTTATCAATGGTATGGCGGCCAATGATCCGGTTTCCACGCTGCAGATTTGGAAGATGATCGTGAACAGGTATCCGGTAAAAGGAGAGTATTGTATTTTTCTGAACACGCGTGATGACAGGCGGTCCAGAACGTTCCAGCTCCTGGAATTGATCTATGAGGATATCAAACCTGAACATCTTATCATTCGCGGGACTAATTTGGGAAGTTCAATCAGTCTCTTTCATCATTTACAACCGGAATTAAGTCCAATCATCTTTGAACATGGCAGTGAGCATAAACATGTCATTCAGTCATTGATTGATCTGCCTGATGATTCATTGATTTTCGCAATGGGGAACCAGGTTGGATCGGGTCAAAACTTCTTGGGAGCTTTAAGGGAGTATCGAGTTAATGACTGAGATTACAATTGGTTTGGGAATTGCACTCAGCCTGATATTGTCCGAGGCTTTGGGCGTGACAGCCGGTGGCATTATTGTACCGGGATATATTGCGCTATATATGCATCAACCGGCACAGGTGATTGTAACATTATTGGTCGGAGTCATTGTATTCGGGATGGTTCGGGGATTGGGCCATTTCATGTTCATTTTTGGAAAAAGACGTATGGTCCTTTGCATTATCCTGGGATTTATACTTGGGTATGTAAGCCGTAATTTATTGTTTTCACCTATCGAAGATATTTCAATTGCCGTCATCGGAAATATTATTCCCGGTCTGATTGCAAATTGGATGGACAGACAAGGTGTTCTTAAAACGATTTCGGCCGTGTTGATCACTGCCGTTATTGTTCAGTTGGCTGTCATGCTTTTATCCGGGGGTGAAATCGTTGTCTGATCAGGATAAAAGAGTTTTCATTCCCTCTATTCAACGGACCTCCGTATTGTTGGCCATGGCATTGGTGAGTCTGGTTTGTTTTACGGTTGCTTCGAAAACCAGATCAAAAATCATTTCTCCTGAATATAATAAAAAGATTGAAGCTGCAACCCGAATGGATTCTGCGATGACGTTTTTGAAGGAAGACCGCCTTCAAAAAGGGGAGATCATTGATTTGGAAAACGATCCGAATGAGACCGGACTGGTTGGAACACAGTTCAGTTTGATCACGACCGACGAAGGTGATCTGGATGCAAAACTGACTACACTGGATCCTAATTTTGCAGCGATACTGGTTGAGTTGTATTCACGGTTGAAATTAGGTGTTGGTGATACAATTGCGATCATGATGACCGGTTCGATGCCGGGAGGAGATATTGCATCGCTGATTGCAGCGGAAACCATGGGAATTACACCCATTGTCATCACTTCGGTTGGTGCTTCGCAATGGGGTGCGAATATCCCCGGATTTACCTGGCTGGATATGGAAGATAAATTGTATCAAGGCGGATTTATTCATACGCGATCGGTAGCGGCGAGTATTGGCGGACGCAATGATCAGGGACGGTTGCTAAGTCCCCGGGGCCGCAACATTATCAAAGAGACTATTGCTAAATATGGATTACCCCTAATTCACCATAAATCGTTGAGGGATAATATCGGACAACGAATGGATATCCTGAACTCTTATTTGCCTTTAGCTCACTATGCTGCCGTTGTCAATGTGGGCGGAGGTGTCGCCAGTTTGGGGACAAATCTGAACCCAAAACTGATTCAACCGGGAATTGTCCATCGACCACTGATAGAATCCATTTCAAGACCCGATGGCATCAAGGGCGTAATTTCCCGCTTTGCCGATAAAGATGTTCCCCTGGTCCATATCCTGAACATCCGGTCACTGACCGAGAAACTGAAAATACCTTATGCTCCGATCCCGTTGCCGGAGATTGGTTCAGGCCAACTATATGCTGAAATACGTTACAATATTTGGACCTCGCTTATTGCTTTTATAATTGTAGTGGGTATGGTTTATACCGTTGGATATCGCAGTCACAAACAAATTCGAAAAAGGATGGAAGAGCATGAACCGGATTCGGTCTTATAGTGTTTGGCTATTCGGGCTTTTAGTTGTCATTGGAACTCCAACCCAATCCTTTGCCAGATTGGAAAAACCGGTTTCAGGTGGAGATCAGAAAGAAATATTAATAATCTCAGGAAAACGGAGGCTTTATTACAACGTAAGTGACCAGGGTCTGCAATACAGTGTTAAAGGCCCCACGCGAGTGGAGATCATTTCCCGATATACATCGACGAAAAAAAGCCGAAAATCCATCTCGTTTAACTTCACGGCTATTTTAGATGAAGTGGACACAATTCATGTACATCATCGCTTGAAAATCAGCCACGGCGTTCGTTCCGTTCAGCATGAAAACGCCTACATTACCTATTCGGGAAAGGATTACCTGAATCTGGATGAAGGCCGGCATCATATTCAAATACTCCCCGATAAAGATCAACCCCGCCCCTCGCTGGTACGTGTTCTCACCAAAGAATTTAATGCCACCTACGATGAAAAAAAGTGGCTGACTCCTACAACTTCTCCCGCAGCAATCCCTCTGACAAGCCAGAATGCCACATTGAACTACTATGAGGCTTCCAATAAAATACCACTGAGTCTGGTGGCTGACGGAAAAAGAACACTTAAAATATACAGTCGTTTGGAATTCGAGGAGTGGATGGGAAATGAAGAGGTTTATCGTCTTCAGGTACGTGAAGGAAAGAAAATTATTGGGACTTATTTTTTCTCAACTGAACGATCCGACGTTGCCAATTCAGAAGCGCGGCCGGAAATTGTCCCCGCCAAGTGGCGAACATGTGAGATTACGGTTCCCGATGGAAAACATTCCTACGAAGTTGTTGTTCTGGAAAAAGATCGAAAAGTGCTCCTGCGATTCCTGGAATACAAATGAGACTTTTTGTCGGAATTGCATTTAGTTTAATTACAATCACATTTGCCCGTATTCCTGTTTCGGGATGGAATATCTCCGTTCGTGGTGGATATGACAGCAATGTATTACGTTTATCCTCAATCGAAAAGCTTGAAACACCTTCGGATCCCTTGATCCTTGGGAAAATGAGTACTTTTGATTCCGCTTTTCTTCGTTTCAGCGGCTCAGTAAATTTCTTGAAACGATTCCATAAACGGGATCGGACCCTAAAACAAACCATAGACTTAAGCAGTACATTTTATACGCATTCAGAAGATAAACGTTATTGGAGTGGACACTGGCTTCTGGATTACTCCTGGGGACCCTATCGGCATCTCAAATTATTCATGAGTCGATTAAATCGATTTTATTTGCGGGATTATACGGATCGTGACAGGTCGCGACGAATTCCGGCAGGCTGCTATTTCACGGATTTAGACCATCGAGTTTCACTTTCATACCCCATTCATCGTAGAACCTGGATCGAAGGTGAATTAGGATATCTTCAGCGATACTACCCAAATCCTTTTGCAGAATTCAGCCTGGATATTTCTTACCTGGGATTCCGGTTTTCCAAAGACTTCTCACATAAATTAATTTTATCCGCTACCGTAACTGTTAGCAAAGCAGACAATATTACATTCATGCAGACAGCGCGCGCGAGTGACCTCGATCGTTCATATACGGCAACCTTACTTGAGTTACCGATTCGATATCGGATTTCCAATAAATTTATTCGAGAGATCGGAGTTAAGCAGGAGACTGAATTGCGTTATTATTTAGCGGAAAATTACCAGGATCCATTGCATTCGGGTCGGAGTCATCGTGATTCACAGACGAGTGCATGGATCAAATTTAAATTATCGTCCAATGTTGAATTAAAATACAATATTGAATATCGATCCCGAATGACTAATTCACAATTTGGGAGAGTGGAAAATCTCAAATCGTTTAGTCAGATTCAAACCTGGTTAGAAATTAGCCGGGATTTTGAATCGGGATGGGATTAAACTTAAGACTCTCCAGATTCCAAAAATTTCATAGATGTGAGCCACTGCATGTTCGTTAAACAAAAAATTATTATAGCTTCCTCCCTGATGTTGATATTCAGTCTTTCCGGCTGTTTAAAACCACCAACGGAAAAGGTAGCAAACTTGACAGAGGTGATGACCCTGAACACCATCGGCTATTGCCGCGAAGTAAAGGTTCGTGATTCACTGGCCATTGTGGCCGCAGATGAAGCGGGAATCGAAATATGGAGTTTAGGGAATTTGATTTCCGGAACACAACCACCCACAATGCTCACCCATATTGATTCAATACAACCCGGGTCTCCCATGAAACAATTCAGGAATGTCTTTCGGGTTGATTATTCCGCTCGAAATAAGCGTCTATTTGGAGTGGAGAGAAATTCGAAAGTATTTCCGATTTCCGTTTTTGACTTTGACAGTCTGCAATTTGATTTGGAGACGATGAGTTCGTATACCAACGATTTTCTAGTTCTTGATTCGGATACACCGGGAATCCCAGACTCCGCTTATGTGCTGATTGCCGCCGATCAGGATGATGGCTTAAAAGTCCAATCCTATGAATACACATCCATATTTGGTGTCTGGGGATGGTATGAGAGTGCATTTTTAAGTTATGAAATCCAAACCCTTGGTGTCCCGAATGCAATTGATTACGAGGATGGAATTATTGCAATGGGTAATACGCAAACTGGTGTTACGCTATATAATTTGGATTTGTCATCCCGGACCATCACTCCATCTTGGAATATCGATGTACCGTACTCTGCCACTGATGTATCATTGCGATATCCCTATTTATTTATTGCTGCGGATGATGCGGGAATGATTGTTTACGATATTTCCGGAACTCAACCAGAAAAGGTAGCACAGGTTGGAGACCTTCTGGGTGCTGGTGGAATCGGGATTCATGGGGATTGGGCGATCCTTACGATGGGCAACGATGGAATTGCTATTTACAATATTCAGGATCCCACCGATCCTAAAGCCATGGGAATATTTGATATTGGTTATGCCTATGCCGCCACTTTTGCCAATGATTATCTGCTTGTATCTACGCGTGAAGGATTAAAGATATTTACACTTACGGAGTGATGATAATGCGATACTTTAAAACGATTCCATTTATAACACTCATTGGGTTGAGCGCACTTATTTCCGGGGCGGATCTCTGGAACAACATAAATGGTGTTCCAATCCGTCAGGGAATATTTGTCGAATGGCAACGAACAGTCTGTCCGGCAGAATTCGGTAATTCAATCATCATTTGGTCAGATACACGGTACGGAAGCCGGAATATTTTTGCTCAAAAAATTTCATCGGATGGTTCAATGTTATGGGGTGATACGGGAGCAACCATAACCGACCTTCCCGGCCGACAGGAGGATCCTGTAGCCATCGAGGACGGAAACGGCGGTGCGTTTATTTGTTGGGTGGATTACCGCTATGACGAAGAAGGCGACATTTTTTATCAGCATGTGGATATGGATGGTAGCAATCTATTGGATTCTTCCGGTGTTGCCCTGTGTCAGCAGTCCGGTACTCAGTTAACCATTTCCATGTGTACGGATAGTGCGGGCGGTGTTTTCGTCTCATGGGAAGATGGCCGAAACGGTGTCGATACGGACATTTACGGAACCCATATCGATGCGTCAGACAACGTTGTCGAAGCTGGTGACGGTGTCCCGATCAACACTTTTAGCGGCGATCAAAACTCGAAGAGCATTGAATATGCCGGGAGTCACCATGCATTAATTGTTTGGAATGACAGTCGTGGCGGGGAAGACCTTGATATTTATTCTCAACGCCTGGATTCATCAATGAGCAGTGGTTTCGAAAGCGATGGTTTAGCGATTGCAGTTACGACATCGCTGGAAACAAAACCCCGTACAACGTACGTACATGGTGATTCATCAATTGTTGTATGGCAAACCGGGGAAACGACGCCCAAAATAATGTACCAATTTGTCAATGGATCCGGTTTATTGGGCTCACCAACGGCCATTTGTTCTGATACGGCCTCTCAGATGGATGCACGTGTTAAGCGAAATATGAATGGGCAGGTTGCTATAATTTGGAAGGATCTGCGATACAATTCGGTCGATGGTGATATCTATGCGCAACAAATCCAACCTAATGGAGACCTGAGTTGGGATACGGACGGTATTCGTCTTGATGCATCTGTAGACAAAAAGGGGAATTCCCGTTTATTGGAGGACAGTTTTGGCGGAATACTTGTGACCTGGGAACGTGGGACCTTCCCCGAAGTCGATATTGTAACCAATTATATTACCAGCTCCGGAAATCTCGAGATGGGGGATACGGGAATGCTTATCACATCTGCTTCCGGTTACCAGTTTTCACCTATTCTTGAAAATTCCGTCACCGATTCATTTTTTGTGGTCTATGCAAATCAGGGGAGCGGGAGTATCGATCTGACCGTTCAGAGTGTGGACTCCAACGGGAATAAAATCTTTGATTCTACCGGCGTTATTATCCGGAACGGTCTGGACGGGGATGTCAAATATGTGTATGGCCTGACCGACGATGATTCTTTAAACATCACTTGGGAAGACAATCGTGCGGGAAGAAAGATATTTGGAACGCGCATTAAAACCGGAGGATATGCTACACAGGAAGATGGTATCCAACTTACAACCCGGCCTTCGATTTCAGAGGATGTGGTCACCGAACCTGTTTCGGTTGAAGGCCCGGATGGAATCTACATTGCCACGTTTGATGCTTCTACCGGTACCAAGTTGATCCGCCTTAATAAAGTATCAAAACAGTTAGTATCCGAATGGCCTGTAGACGGGATTTTAATCCATGAATCAACAGTCAATCAAAGACGACCCTTCCTGGTCCCATTGGATAACGGTGTAGCTGTTTTCTGGTCCGAAATACCCCAGTTTGATTTTGATGTGAAAATGCAGATTTTCGATTCCGATGGGAATGCAACCGGACCGGATGGTGGGATGACATTGGCCGATACCTACTTTGTGGACGAATATACAGAATGGGCAACTTTGGCACCCAATGGGAACATTCTCATATTTTGGAAAGAAGATCCCTGGGGTGGAGGAGTCTTTAAATATTCGGAAGTCACCCTGGACGGCCAATTTGCCAATGGCTGGCCTCCCAGTGGATTTACCCTGGCCGGACCCATTGGCAATCCCGGGAAATTGCAGGGAAAAGTTGTTTCACAGGATCAGGGAGTCATGTTGGTTTGGGACGAAACACGTGAAAATGCCAAAGATGTTTATGCGCAGATGATTGACTGGAACGGAAACCCGCAAATGGATGCTTCCGGTGTGCCGCTTACTCAGGCTCCCAATGATCAAGCCAATCCGTCTTTTGATATTAATCCCGGTATGGGAACTGCGTTGGTTGTTTGGGAAGATTTCCGTGATGGAGTCGATTTCAACCTCGATGGTCAGTTGATTGATATCAATTCCAATAGTTTAATTGATACCAACAAGGTGATTTGTGATGCGCCTTACTATCAACAGAATCCCTACGTCAAAGCTTTGGACCAGTTTGGATATGGAATTGTCTGGGAAGACGGACGGGGAAGTGTTGTTGAGGATCCTATATTAACCGGCGGTTTGGATATTTACATGAATGGATTTTCAGATCATCTGTTATTCGATCCAAACGGTACACCGGTTGCGCAGGAATATCATAACCAAAAGGAACCGCAGATTACCCGTTTAAATTCAGATGAATACCTGGTATCCTGGCTGGATCTTCGGAGTTCAGGAAAAGCTGATTTAGTCGATTTATACGCTACCGTTCTGCAAAGAACTGATATTCTGACAACACATAATGACACACCGCTTCCAATGGAATTCAAGGTCTATCCGGCCTATCCCAATCCATTTAACGGAGCGATTTCAATCCGATTTGATATCCCGGAATTGACTCCGGTTCATTTCACAGTGTTCAACCTTTTAGGTGCCCAGGTTTATCAATCGATTGTGATGCCCTCTCAAATCGGGGAAAATTTGATTCATTGGAATGGGAATGGTACGACCGGGATTTCATTACCAAGCGGCTTGTATTTTTATCGAATTTCGATGGGAGACAGGTCAGTTTCAGGAAAGATCACTTATCTGAAGTAATATGAAAAAGCTGTCCATTCTACTCGCCCTGTTTATGGCCCAAGTAATATGGGCACAAGTTGGTTTGGATTCACGGTATCATACATATCCCGAGATTTTAAGCGAATTGGATTCGCTGCAATCCATTCCGGAATATTCTGATGTATTTCGGGTGGACACGATTGGCTATTCCAAACGTGATACCCTTCCGATAGTGGCGGCGGTTATTTCCGATAATGTACATACCAGGGAAGATGAACCACGAATTTTATTCGTTGGACAGGTTCATGCGGAAGAGATTTTAGGGGTAGAAGCCGTCCTGAAATTGATGGAAGATCTGTTGGATCCGCCGGCAACCCAGGCTATTCATGCCAGCATTCTTAAGCAGCAACTGGAAATCTGGATTGTTCCCACGGCCAATCCGGAAGGGATGACCGTCGTATACGATGGATTGGATTATACTTATCGAAAGAATAAACATGATTTCAGTCCGGAAGGACCATGGCCAAACGGTGTATTTGACTTTGACCCGTCCATTGGAAATGATATTGATGGTGTAGATATCAATCGCAATTTTGACTTTAACTGGATATTTGGGGAAGGTTTCTTAGTTGAAGATCATTCCTCTTATGGCGCAAACTACGATTACTACAAGGGACCCGCTCCGTTTTCTGAGCCGGAAACCCGGGCGCTTAGAGATTTAGCTCTGAGTGAGCGATTTACCTTCTCCATCATTTGGCACAGTGCCCGGTCAGGAACATTATCCGAGGAGGTGTTTACATCCTGGAATTGGGGACATGGTAAAAAATCACCCGATTTTCCAATAATGAAATCGATTGGAGATCGAATCGCTAATTTGACTATAAAGCAAAATGGAGTTGGCTCATATACTTCCCACGTGAGTACATCCAGAAATGGCAAGGCCCATGATTGGTTTTATACACAAACCGGGTGTTTTCAATACCTGGTTGAGTGTGGCACGGCGGACCTGCAACCGGATTCAGCATTGATTGAAGATACCGCTGATCGTCTTCAACCCTGTATGTACTTCTTAATGGATCGATCCATCGGGTATCAGGAGGATGCTGCGCAAATCACAGGAATTGTGACTCGTATGACAACCGGTGAGCCCATTGAAGGAGCCGTTGTACGAATCGATAGTGTAGACACCGGAGTTTTGGCCCCAAGAACAACAGATGAATTCGGTCGCTATCGCCGTATTGTTCAGGAAGGGTCATACCATGTGATTATATCTGCTGAAGGATATTATTCTCAGGAGTTTGACGTAACCGCTAATAATTCCGGGATCACCACATTGGATGCAGAATTAGTCCCAATTGTAACAAGAACCCTGTCACTCAATATTATTCCTGATTCCAGTTTTATTGAAACAAGTGCACCCAAAATCATTCTGGATAATGGTTGGCATGCAGATACAACGATCGGCCAACTGGGGAATATGGATTTTGGAGTTTTAAGGGGAGATTGGAGCATTACAGTTTTGGATTCAGGTGCCAGCCCGTGGTATAAAAAAATTCATATTGAAGAAGACACTACAATTAATGTTGGGATTTCCTCTCCGTTATCTACTTTTTCTTTTAATTATAATATGCAGGGCATGTGGTCAGAAAATTCTGGCACATGGGCTGTTCATGGGGACACACTTTGCACCCAGGACAATCACTACTATGCCAATCAGGATACTTCTCTGGTCCCAACGCGATTGGTTTCAATCCCGATTTCCTATAATGGTTTTGAAACCGCTACCTTGAGAATTCATCATCGATACGAAATGGAGTGGGATCATGATTCCATCAAGGTCGCGATCCAGGACACGAATGGGAATGTTCTTGCAGAAAAATTTTGGACAGATCAAGCTTGGGATCAATTTAGAAACGATTACTTAATGGTCACGGATTCGGCCGGACTGCCTCCACTTCAGGTTCGGTTGGAATTTGTACGGGACAATTCGATCAATTATCGCGGTTGGCAAGTCACTGATCTTGATCTGCTGATGGGACATGAAGTGACTTTGGGAATCCAATCGGAAACCGATACTCAGATTCAATTACCAAAGTTCAATTTATCGTATCCTTACCCTAATCCCACATCCGGTCAGGTGCTATTCGCATTGAATCCCGGGAATGATCCCATACATATCCGAGTGTTTAATTTGCTCGGGCAGACCGTATATAACGAAACATTTAATCCTTTGTCGCTAAATCGACAAACACGGCAATTGAACTTTTCGTCAATGTCCGGAGGGCAACTGAGTTCAGGTGTCTATTTTGTGAAATTTGAAGATCCAACACAAACGGTACTGAGGAAATGCATCTATCTAAAAAATTAGGATTACACTTCATTCTGGCACTGACGCTTTTAATCGCGGATCAACCTTTAACCTTTCGCGGACAAACTTCGACACAGGTTCAGGCTAAGCCGGTTCCCATGAGTTTTGCGCCTTTAGTTCAGGATCTGTACGGACTATCCAAAGAACAAATTCACCCGGAACGTGGAACATACCTGATCGTGACAGCCGATAGCTATGCACCTTATTTACAATCGTTTGTGGAGTTTAAGCGATCTCAGGGATTTAATGTTTTGGTGAAACCGGTGTCGGAATTGGGTTATTCGGCTACAGGAATAAAGTCATTCATTGACCAGGAACTGACGGATGATCCAATGCTTGAGTATGTATTACTTATCGGCGATGTGGATGGAGTAGGCGAAGTGCCTTCGTTTTATTATGGCACCGAAAATGATGTGTCCGATCAATCCTTTACGCATTTACGGGGCGATGATCTTATCCCTGATGTTTTCATTGGTCGGTTTTCCGTGGATTCAATTGACGAACTGATTGTAATCATCAGTAAAACGATGCGGTATGAACAGGATCCGTTGGCCTACAACAGCGGTTGGCTCAATCGTGCTTTGGTTGTGGCGGGTAACTACAGCAACGTGCTGCCCATTCCGGTAACTCCCAAGTGGACATCCTATTGGGTAAAGGAAGAATTGGAACTGGCGGGGTACTCTTCTGTGGACACAGTCTTTTACCCACCCGTACAACAGGGAGCGCCTTTTATTCGCGGAATCATCGATCAGGGTGTTGGCATCGTGAACTACCGCGGCTGGGGTGACGCCAACGGTTGGCACTACCCGGAATTCCATGCTGCTGATGTGGCTGATCTGAATAATGGTTGGTTGACACCGGTCTTTATGAGTTTTGTATGCAATGCCAATGATTTTGCCAATAATGTGGATCCATGTCTGGGTGAAGCGATTATTCGTTCAGGAACGCCAAGTTCTCCCAAAGGCGGGGTCGCTATCATCGGACCTTCCGATTTACACACATCAACCAAATTTAACAATGTGATTAACGCTTACATGTATGATGCCATGCTGGATAACGGTGTGCACGAACTTGCTCCGGCCATGTTGGCCGGGCAGATGGGTTTGTTTACCGAATTTCCCCAGGAGAATGCACCGGGAGAGGCACAGGATAAATATTTCAATGTTTATAACGTACTTGGCGATCCCAGTTTGACTGTATTTACGGGAACACCGGATCAATTTTCTATGGATGTATCTCAGATTTCTGCGAATGATAATTATGTGGAAATTCAGCTTCAAAACAGCAACGGCCATGCTGTCCCCGATGCGGTCATTGCAATCTTGTCCGGAGGGGAACTTCTTATGCGTGGTCGTTCGGACGCAGAAGGTCGTGCTTATTTTACATTGGATACGTTGGTGTCAAATCTGGATGTTTATGCCAATCGTGCGGATTTTATCCAGGGGCATGAAGCGGTTACCGTTCAATCTTCGGATCAAGATATTATTTTAACAGGATATTCATTGGATACGGAAGATGGAACCTCCGCCAATATTGGCGATTTGGTGGCGGTCACACCAACTTTAACTAATCAAAGCGGAAATGTAATCTCCGCCGGATCAGGATCGATTTCATCGCAATTAAATGGTCAGGTTATTTCCGCATCTTTCGACTATCCGGAAATACCGGTTGGGGAAACGGTCAATGCCACAACACCCGCTTCGTTTAGGGTAAGTGGAGCACATAAGGGAGCTCCGGCGATTATCAACCTGATGGGTGATTCCGGAAATTGGCAGGGAAACCTGGTTATTCCAATCCATCCGCCGGATATTATCATTCAACCTGATTTTGTGCTGGATGGACCGGTTGCGGTTCCTTCGTTTATTGTCAGGAATATTGGTTCCGGACAGTGGTCGGACGTTTCACTGGAATTGACATCATTGGCAGATTCGCTTGAAATCACCTCTTCCGGAACTCCCGAACTGTTTACCATTGATCCATTCAGCGAGCAAACAATCACCTTAAATAATGTTACTCTTAATCCCGGGCAGGTTTCACCGGGGAGTGATCTTTCATACGAGATGGATTTATTGCGCGATACATTGACCGTATTTCATCATTCGGATAATTTTTCTATCCCGATTCCATCTACAGCCGATCCGGTTGCTCACGATCGCTACGGGTATTGGATGTACGATGATCTTGATCTTACCTACAGTCAAAAACCGGAGTACAATTGGGTTGAACTGGATCCCGTATATGGCGGTAGTGGAGGGACATACTATCCACTATATGATGACGACCATGTGGATCTTCAGCTTCCGTTTTCATTCAAATATTATGGGGACACTTATTCAAATATTACCGTCTCATCGAACGGTTGGATATCTTTCTTACCTTGTCAGGTAGACTATTTTTGGAATTATTCCATTCCAATGGCCATGGGGCCCAGAGCTCAGGTTTCTCCATTCTGGGACGATCTGGAAGTTGTGGGAACCGATAGCATTCGCGTATTTACGCGCTACGATGAAACCGATGGCCGGTATGTGATTGAATGGTCCCGGGCCCTGAATAATTTTGATGAAAGCACTGCCGAAACCTTTGAGTTAATTCTATACACGCAAGAAGCGATTCCAACCGGATCCGGGGATGGTGTCATTGATTTTCAGTACAATAGTATTGGCAATGTGGATGTGGATAAAAATTATGCCACCGTGGGAATCGAAAGCGCCGACCAGAACGACGGGATTCAAATCACCTTCAATAATGAAGATGCACCGGGAGCGGCGCCGCTTGAAAATAATCGGGTTTATCGAATCACGACAGAAGCGCCGACAGGGTATGTTGAATCCTTGTATACCGCGCACGAATCAATACCGCAAACATTTTCGTTACAACCCGCCTACCCGAACCCCTTCAATCCGACGACGACAATTCCCCTAACGGTCGGATCGGAAAAACCCATTTCCGCGAAGATTTATGATATCACCGGCAGATTGGTCTACGATTTCGGAAAACAGTCTTATCACCCCGGAGTGATGCGATTGTCATGGAACGGGAGGAATCAATCCGGTAATTCTGTTGCCAGCGGTACCTATTTTCTTCGTGTAATGCAAAATGGTGTAACCGATCTTCAAAAGTTGGTTCTAATAAAATAAAAAGCCATGACAAACAAAATTTACACAACGACCTGGTGCCCGTATTGTAAGGCAGCTAAACGACTATTGAAATCGAAGAATATCCCCTTTGAAGAGATTAACATTGAAGAGGAGGGAATATCTCGTGAAAAATTGGCCGGAATTACCGGTGGACGAACCGTTCCTCAAATAGTGTTAAATGGTGAATTTATAGGCGGATACGATAATCTGGCAGCGATGAATACGGCCAATAAACTTTAGACTATTTTATCCACGTAATTTTAGATACATATTGTTTATTCGGGGTATCGACCAGAAAGAAATAAGTCCCCGAAGATACCGACCTGCCATTACGATCTAAGCCCTTCCAGGAAAACTGTCTGGAATAGGGTTCCAGATATCCATCAAATAATGTGACGATATTCTGTCCAAGAATATTCACTATACTAATCCTGGCTTTAATGATGTCATTTACCTGGATAGGAAACGTAAAATCTGCATTCTTCGTATTTCCGGGATTCGGGAATATCGTTTTAACAGTCAGCAGATCTCCCAATGTATCTAACTGAGTGATGGTAACCGTATAATCGTTACTTCCCGGTGTTGTATCCTGACAGGAGAGCGCCAGGCAAATCCAATCCGTATATTTAGAAGATGCGAAGTCAAGATCCAAACCATTGACAATTTCATATTGATTGGATGCAGTTTTGGTAATTCCTAATCCGATAACATTCTGACCGCTGTTGCTTCCAAATGTTATCTTCACATTACAAGGGTGATCAAGATTGAGGTTAATATATTCACTGCTGTACCGATGTAATTGATACGATGTCCAACTGGTGTCACTACGGACAGTCCCTAAAATCGCCGGTCCGGTGATAGAATAATGGTCATCTGTTTTGTATAATACCGCATCTTGATAGCGATAAGGAGCGGCGCTTTGGGAAGAAGATAAAATCCGGTTCGCAATAACCATTCCGTTGAAAACAGTGGAAAAGTTTAGGCCATGATCGTTAAATCCATCGTTGATGGCTTTAAAAGAGAAGGATCCATTTTGACTATTGTACTTTACGCTTGAATCGAAAATAGCTCTGATAACCGGTTTACCATTCCAATTTTCATCTAAATACCGGAAAAAGATATATGATCCGTACTTATGAAGAGCAGGAGCGGAAGAGTTTAATGAAGTTTGCGGCGAGGTAAACCACGTAGGCATGTACTGGAAACAATCATTAATATTTTCATACATGGTTTCTTCCATCCAAACAGCAGTGGCTTCCAAAAGCCAGGGCTCTTCCCATCCATCATATCCAAATTGAATGGCATGAAAAAATTCATGTGCGATCGTAACGCGAATATTTTCCGGAGTTGTGTTTGGGAATCCTGAGTAATTGTTTCGAAGAACTAAATAACTGGTGAATGCATTGTTTTCATGGACATCGGTGTTTCCATTGTCACCATTGCCTTGAGCATAATATTCGCTTTGTGTATATCCATAATAACCATAGGCAATTTGCCGGACATACACGTCATATAAATCATTTCCGCCATTGTCGGTGGTAACCCATCCATCGCCGGGTGGGACGGCATAACCCAGCGTACCAATTTCGCCGGTATAAACGCTATCCAAAACCCAGGCCATATTGTCGATATAGTCGGGGATTCCGTTGGTATTGTTGTCCGCAGTATTTACCGCGTTCGTTCCGGAAAGTGTGTAATGCACACGGAAATAAGGAGTATCCAAATATTGATCCAATCCAACACCTTCATTCCGTGTCATTGTATTCCGGGTTGGTGTCAATCGAATACCGTGATCTCTCAACTCCAATTGTGTCTTTTGAGACAATGTATTACCGTAATGTGCGCACCATAAAAGATTCATTGTCAAATCGTGTGATTGAGGAGGTATTTCACCGCGAAGGACTGAAAGGAATCGGTTCGTGTCAAATTCCGGAATTTTTTTCGGAGCCGCTGAAAACAGGAATTGAGAGATAAAGAGTGTAAAAATTAAGATTTTATTCATCGGTGTTGTGATCGCGATCCTGATTCTTTTTGAAATCTTTCCGGTGTTTATAGCGAACATAGAGTCCCATCAGAATCATCCCTATCGCAAAGTAAACTGCGAAATATGTGGGGTTACTCATGATTAGACAGTCGCTTGTGTATGTAATGATCATACACGTATGTCAACCCGGTTACAGCGACACCGGCCGGTAATTCCCATCCGGTTCGGTCCGTATTGTCATTAGCCAGAATACCTGTAACCGTAAGTGAGATACCCACTAAATATGCCGCGGATCGCAATCTTAGGTAAAACGGTGAATCCGCTTGTTCTGAAGAAACAGTACTGGATTCATTCGGCGCTTTCGGTCCGGTTTTAGTCTCAGATTCCAAAGCCGCCAGCACTTCCTGTCTGGGGAAACGAAGTGCCAGATACACATTATGACTCCCGTTCGTTTGGAATTCGAAATCTTCGACCTTATCGCTAAGCTCAAATGCGATTTGGGTGGATTCATTTGAATTCAGTACATCAATTTTTCGGACTTCATCAGAAGCTTTAAACGATTGGACCAAAGCAGCGCTATCGGCCTGACACTGAAACAGGGTCAGGTAAAACCAATGATTATCAGCCTGCCATCCGGTGAGGTTTTTTCCCGGAACGGAATTGGATGCCCGTATGGAAATAAGTAAGCCGTTCACTTTGGATTGGATTTGCACGGATTGAATAATGGGTACGGTTTTCACGGTAAAATCAGTCTGCGCGGTGCCGGTTGATATGAAAAAACCGATCCATAAACACGGAATGAAAAAAGAAGTCAGCTTTGTTCTTTGAGAATTTATTGCCATTGATTGCGCTCAAATCCGTCCAGGATGGAATCGATGACCGAATCGGAGCGAGTTTCGTTAATCATTGCCAGGACAAAGATCGGGAACAATTCCGTCGGAAGCAATGGCTCGATTGCCTCAAAAGGGTCCTGTTTTTCCAGAATTTCATCCATGGTTTGACCTGAATTCATCATTTGGCCTAATTGCTCCTGCAAACGAAACAACCATTGTTTGAGTTCTGTTCGATCCAGTTTGGAAATTTCTTCAGTGGTAAGTACTTCCAAATCCATAGGAAGCAAATTACAGCAAACAATCTGCAAAAATAAAGAAATAGCGGTTGATAGGGGATAGGCATGACGGGTATTTTTTGTCGATGAAAACGATCCCAAAAATCATCCTGATCCTGATATCCACAGTTGTATTCACGCCATCATTATTTGGACAGGGCAATGCGGCAGTGGGCTCGGTTACGTTGGATGGGAAGGTCTGGAATTCCCTGGCTTTCCGCCCGGTAATACCGATCGGGAAAGCGGCGCTGGCGCTTGATCTGGTCTTTTATGTGGACGGTGAAGGCAATCTCCACAAAGATGAGTGGGATTTTTCCTCACCGACGGCCGGCAAGAATACGGTTCTGGATAAAATTTATTACATACGGTGGGGACATCGCGGTGATCCGCTATACTTTAGGATTGGAGCGTTGGACCAAGTATCTCTTGGTTATGGAATTCTAGTGAACCGGTACAGCAATACCTTACTCTATCCGGATGTGAAACGCATCGGATTGGACATGGGTGTCAAACTGGGGAAATATTCTCTCTCCGGTTTTTTCAATGATTTTAAGGAAAATGCTTCCCTGGCCGGGGTCCGATTGCAAACGTCGGCCTTTACCGGCTTCCCGGTGGGAGTGAGCGCCGTTTTAGACCGTAACCAATATTATGGAATGAGAGATTCCGACGGAGACGGCCGTCCCGATGTTTTGGACGATTTTCCCAATAATCCCATGTATTGGCTGGATTCTGACGGGGACGGCAAAGCAGACCGTGATCCTTTGGAGTGGGATATTGACGGGGACGGCGTCACCGACACCCTGAACAGTGACATTCCGGGTTGGACCGCTGATACCTCGATTGTATTGGATTCAAATATTGTTCGAAAGCCGGAACCGTTGAATATCCAAAAGACCTCCGATCCTGTGGGCGGGATCGCTTTGGATGTTGGATTCCCATTATACCAGGAAAAACGGATGTCGATCTTTATTTATGCGCAGGCAGCGAAATTGATCGGAGAAACGGTCAATCCGGAAACGGGAGAAAAAGTTCCTTTGGGTTCGGGATTGATCCCGTTGGCAGCCGGAACGCATTTCGGGCCATTACATTTCAGTCTGGAATATCGTATGGTCCCGCACGGAAATTTTGAGTTTAGTTATTGGAGTAAATCCTACGACGTTGAACGGGCCGTTATTAAAATGAGCGGAAACGATAATACCGTAATTACAAAGGAATCCGGACTCGGGCAATATGGAACTTTAAAAGGACTTTATGCTCATGCAGATTTGGATGTAATGAGTTGGTTCGCTTGCCAGGCCGGGTATCAGCATCTGGTCGGTGATCATTGGGATACAAATGTCCAACAATTTGTCAGTTCCGATGTGGAGAGTTTCACCGCCGATATCAGGTTAACAAAATCTGTGAGTAAACTCAAAACTGCAAAAGCGTATTACCAACAACAAAATGTGCCCAATCCCTTCCAATTCCGTTATACGGAAAATACTCTTTTTGGATACAACCTGGCTTTAGAAATGGGGAGCGGGCTTGTGATCACTTACAAATTTCAACGCACTTTCGTTGATTTAAATGGAGACGGTGATGTGAAAGATCCAAAAGAAGCGGTGAATCACCTCGTCTTCGAAACCAGTTTCAGTTTATAGGACCTATGGACAGCAAAACCATTCGCGATTCATTCATTCAATTTTTCCGTTCCAAGGATCATCAATTGGTACGGAGCGCACCGGTCATCCCCTGGGATGATCCAACACTCTTGTTTACCAATGCGGGTATGAACCAGTTTAAACCCATTTTTCTGGGAGAAGAAAAAGCGCAGTACAACCGGGCGGTAGACAGTCAAAAATGCATCCGTGTCAGCGGCAAACACAATGATTTGGAAGAAGTGGGGGTGGATACATTTCATCATACTTTCTTCGAAATGTTGGGCAACTGGAGTTTCGGTGATTATTACAAAGCGGAAGCCATTCGGTGGGCCTGGGAGTTGATTACCGACATTTGGGGACTGGATAAAAATCGCCTGTGGGCGACCGTGTATACCGATGACGATGAAGCTTACGAACACTGGGCAAATGAAACCGATATCGCACGTGAGCGGATACTTCGCTTTGGCGCGAAAGACAATTTCTGGGAAATGGGTGAAACGGGACCGTGCGGACCTTGTTCGGAAATCCACTATTATATTGGTGATGATCTCTCCCGGCAAACCGCCGAAGGTGTAAACGCTTCTCCGGAATACTGGGAACTCTGGAATCTTGTGTTTATGCAAAACTTTCGGGACGAGTCCGGGAAACTAAGTCCTTTGCCGGCTAAACACGTGGATACCGGCGCCGGTTTGGAACGGATCGTGGCTGTTTTACAGGGGAAAACAAGTAATTACGACACTGACCTGTTTACGCCAATTATTTCGGAGACTGAACGACTTTCCGGAATATCGTATGGCGAAAAACCGGTTCCCATGCGTGTGATTGCCGATCATGTTCGGATGTTGACCGTTTCGCTGGCCGATGGCGCATTGCCATCGAACGAGGGCCGCGGCTATGTGCTTCGGCGCATTCTGCGCCGCGGTGCGCGATTTGGACGCATGCTCAACATAGAAGAACCGTTTATTTATAAACTGGTGGATGCCGTGGATGAAATACTGGGATCGATTTATCCGGAAATATCCGATAAAAAAGCGCATATTAAGCAAGTCATCCATGCAGAGGAAAAATCCTTTAATGAAACTTTAAATCGTGGTTTAAGCCATTTCGGAAAAATTGTGGACGAATTTGGTGACTCGACCATTTCAGGCGAGGAAGCCTTCCGGTTGTATGACACCTATGGATTTCCATTGGATTTGACTCAACTCATGGCTCGTGAGCGCGGTCTCAATGTCGATGAAAAAGGATTTAAAACCGCCATGGAAGCGCAACGAAAGCGTGCCAAAGCTGCAGGTCAGTTCAAGCGTGAAACAAAAGAAATTAATTGGAAGATTTTAAGTGACGGACCTTCTTCCGAATTCCTGGGATATGAAACGCTGACGTCGGAAAGTACGATTCGAAAAATGGCCAAAGTAAACGGCCGGGTTTGGCTTATCCTGGACCAAACACCGTTTTATGGGGAATCTGGCGGGCAGATAGGAGATCAGGGAATTATCACCGGGGAAAATATTGATCTTAAAGTAATCGATACTCAAAAAGATGCAGGAGAAATTATTCACATCTGCGACGGCGATTTTAACGGCCATAGCGGTGTTGTAAAAGTCAACTGTCAGGTCGACGCTTTACGTCGTCAATCGATTCGATTGAATCACTCCGCAACGCACTTACTTCACCGAGCACTGAAAAATGTATTGGGTGATCATGTACATCAGGCCGGTTCCCTGGTCGCGCCTGATCACCTCCGGTTCGATTTCACTCATTTTGAGAAATTAACTGCCGAACAGTTGGCAGAAGTGGAATCGATCGTAAACCATGAAATTCTCAAAAATACACCGCTGGATGTAGCGCAGAAATCGTTTGATGCAGCCCGGGAAGAAGGAGCGGAAGCTTTATTTGGTGAAAAATACGGAGAATGGGTGCGGGTCATTACCGTTGGCAACTTTTCCAAGGAACTTTGCGGCGGCACGCATGTGGATCGAACCGGTGATATTGGATCATTCAAGATCATGGAAGAATCGTCCCTGGCTGCCGGAGTTCGACGCATTGTTGCGGTCACCGGTGAAGGAGCATTTAACGTATTCAGTGAGCGGTCGCAGGAACTTCAGCAATTAGCCGGTCTCCTGAATTGTGGTGAAAAAGATTTAGTCAACCGAATTGAACAATTGTTGAAGCAGAAGAAGGAACTGGAGAAATCCCGTAGAAATCAGGCCGGTCAGGTGATTTCAATCCCCAATTTGTTGAAGAAAAGCAAAGAAGTGGAAGGGATGCCGCTGATTGTCGAATGGATTGATATTCCGGATGGAACCGATATCAAAGTAATTGGGGATCAAATTCTGGAACAATGGAAATCAGGTATTGCTGTATTGGCTTCGAAAAATGAGGAAAAACCTTCTGCGCTGGTTGTGGTGACCCAGGATTGGATAAAAAAAGGAATTAAAGCCGGACCCTTGGCCAAACGCATTGGACAAGCTATGGATGGCGGTGGCGGCGGACGTCCGCATCTGGCAACTTCAGGTGGAAAAGATTTTAAAAAACTAAAAACTTTGATGAAGGACGGAGCAGCATTTTTATTGTCTGTCATTAAGGAGGGAAAATCATCGTGAAATCTCAAGTAAAGGGTTCAATCCATTGGGTTTTTGTTGAGCAGGGTGAACCGGTGATGAAAACGTTGACCGACTACTGCAAGGCAAACGGAATTAAGAACGGACAAATTACCGGAATTGGCGCGGTGCGAAACATTGAATTAGGTGTGTTTGTTCCAGCCACGAAATCCTACCATCGGGATCGTATTGAGGATACACACGAACTCACCAATTATATGGGCAATGTAACTTTGAAGGACGGCGATCCTTTTATCCATGCCCATATTGTATTGGGCGACCATTCGTTTCAAACGTTAAGCGGTCATTGTTTTGAGATGGAAGTGGCAGTCGTAGGTGAATTTATTATTCAGGCAATGAATACAACCGTATCACGAAAACTAAATCCTGATGTGGGATTAGCCACATGGAATATGGGGGAAGACCATGAGTAAAATTCCAGTGAACACGCCCAATGCTCCGGCAGCCATTGGACCTTACAGCCAGGGCATATTAAGTGATCATCTTTGTTTTACGGCGGGGCAGATTGCCCTTGATCCATCGACTGGCAAATTAGTGGAAGGTGCGTTTGAAGATCGGGTAGAACGAATTTTTCGGAATCTGTCTGCTGTTCTTGAAGCGGCCGGTACATCATTGGACCGAGCGGTTAAGATAACTGTGTTTCTTACTGATTTAGGTCAGTTTGCCAATGTGAATAAAGTGTTTGAGCACTGGTTTGCCGGTTCTGTTCCACCGGCACGTTCTGCCGTTCAGGTGAGCGCTTTGCCTCTGGGAACGGATGTTGAGATTGAATGCATTGCGACGCGGTAGAATCGAATTATTCTTATGGAGTCCCACGGGAAAATCCCGTGGGACCTTGTAAATGATCCCGATCGCGGGATGATTCAACCACGGCCATAGACCGTGGTTTTCTGTATATC
>CAZJWP010000002.1:0-38259 GCA_964549745.1 uncultured bacterium
TTTTACGGGCCCGGAGGTTGGGCGCAGGGTATTGGAATTAAGTGGAATATTTAATGAGGCGTATCCGAAAAGGTCATTTCTTTTAGAATTAATGAGATCACTACCCACTTCAGGGGTGTATTTAAAAATGATAGGGATAAGGAATTAAATATAGATGTGATTACAATATCTATTACCTACCTAATCGTTGTGTCCGACCCTTACGGAGTAGACTCATTAAATAATCAGGAACAATTTATTAAATTATTAAATAATTTTATGAATATGTAAAATATTATTAAGTATTATTAGTTATTTGTTATAATTTATTCAATGACAATTGATACAAAAGACCGCCAAATTCTGAGTTGTCTACAGGAAAATTCACGCATGACAGCCAGCGAAATCGCAACACGGGTTGGAATATCCACTCCAACGGTTGGCGAACGAATTCACAAACTGCAGGAAAGCGGAATCATCACGGCTTTTTCCGCGGCCATTGATGCCCGCAAGTTGGGTATCGATCTCCTGGCTTTTATCAATGTGGACAGTTCTTCTTCGGAACATTATGAAGAATTTGTCGGCAACGCTCGCCAACATCCCGCAATCCAGGAATGCCATTCCATCACCGGCGGCGGGAGTCATCTCTTGAAAGTCCGCGCGAAGAATTCCGCCGATCTGGAAAAGCTTTTACGGGAAATCCAACGTTGGCCCGGAGTAGTGCGGACCCATACGATGGTGGTTCTGTCCTCCTACAAGGAATCACTATCCCTGGATCTGAGCGAATAGATTAAAACCCATACCCAAGAATCAGGAGTCACATGAAACCCGAAGAAATACTAAAATCATCCAAAGAGCTGAACATCAAGTTCGTTGACATGCAGTTCACCGATCTGCCCGGCATTTTGAAAGCGGTAACAATTCCGGTAAGTAAACTGGCGGAGGCGCTGGAGAATAACATCTGGTTTGACGGGTCGTCCATTGAGGGATTTACACGAATTTTTGAGAGTGATATGTACCTGAAACCGGATCCTGAAAGTTGGGCCCTAATTCCTTGGACCCAGGGAACCGGCCGGGAAACCGCCCGATTGATTTGCGATGTTCACCTTCCGGACGGCGCCCAATATCCCGGTGCTCCGCGAACTATTTTACGGAGACAAATAGAAATCGCTAAAAAAATGGGTTATGAGTTTAATGTAGGCCCTGAGTTAGAATTTTTTCTTTTCCGAAAAGAAAATGGCGATATCCGACCCTTACCCCATGATCGTGGCGGTTATTTTGATCAATCCACAGATTTGGCCACGGCCATTCGCCAGGATATGACCCGGGCATTGCAGACCTTAAACATCGATGTGGAAGCGCTTCACCACGAAGTGGCAGAGGGACAGCATGAAATCGATTTTCGGTACGGTGACGCCCTGACTGTTGCCGATAATGCGGTGACATTTAAGTATGCTGTGAAAGCCATTGCGCATCAAAACGGACTTCATGCCACGTTCATGCCCAAGCCAATTTCCCACATCAATGGTTCCGGAATGCACGTCCACCAAAGCTTGTTTAAGGATTCAACAAATGTATTCTACGACGAGCATGGGAAAAATCACCTGTCAGATACAGCGCGGTATTTCATTGGCGGCCAGTTGAAACATGCCCGAGCCATGGCTGCATTGCTGAATCCCACTGTGAATTCCTACAAACGTTTAGTCCCGGGTTATGAGGCTCCTGTCTACATTTCCTGGGCGAACACCAATCGGTCGGCTCTCATTCGTATCCCGCGCTACACACCCGGCCGGGAAAATTCCACTCGTTGTGAATTGCGTTGCCCCGATCCGTCCTCGAATCCCTACCTGGTATTCACCGTAATGCTGGCCGCCGGATTAGATGGAATTCGCAACAAGATTACGCCGCCCAATCCGCTGGAAGAGAATATCTTTGCCCTGACTGAAGCTGATTTGAAACTCAAAGAAGTGTCCACACTCCCGGCCTCGCTCCGCGAAGCCATTGACGCACTTGAAGCGGATACAGTCATCTGTGATGCCTTGGGACCATCGGCTTTGGAAGCCTATACCAATGCCAAGCGCGCCGAATGGAAAGGGTATGCCACCAGTGTGTCCCAATGGGAATTGGAAAACTACCTGGAAGTGTACTGACCTGATTTTCGATTATTAACCAAAAGCATCCTGGAAGTT
This sequence comes from uncultured bacterium, assembly GCA_964549745.1. GTDB lineage: Bacteria > Fidelibacterota > Marinisomatia > Marinisomatales > J089 > J089. The sequence continues at coordinate 2,169 of CAZJWP010000002.1, forward strand.
CGTGATATTCAGGATGCTTTTTTTGTGTCTTGATCTAATTAAAATCAACCACTTACTTTATAATGACATACAATAGGGTTGACAATAATCCATATAATATAGTTGACAATAGGTTGACAATAACATATCTTCACAAAGATAATGAACACATATTATGACAACTTCTGAAAAAATAACCCAACTCCTTTCGTCTACAAAATCTGTCACCGGGAAAGAACTGACTGAATCGCTGGGTATATCGCGGCAGGCATTGAATAAACATATTCAAAAATTGATTAAATCCGGAACAATCGTTAAAGAGGGCGTAACCAAAGGTGTTTCCTATCGATTGGTTTCGCAGGTTAGCGAACCACACGAGACCGCATATCAACACCGCTTTGATCTGCCACAACTGGAAGAAGATAAGGCTTTCAGCCAAATCGCGTTTCGATTGAACCTAAATCGGGATTTACGTGCAAACGTTTTTGAGATTTTCCGCTATGCTTTTATGGAAATATTAAATAATGCTATTGATCACTCCAAATCTGCCAAGGCAACGGTGCTGGTCGCACTGGAACCCTATTCCTGTTCGTTTACAGTAAATGACGGCGGGATCGGAGTCTTCCATTCCATTGAAAAGAAATTCAACCTGGATGGTGAGCATGTTGCCGTTGGAGAATTGGTAAAAGGAAAAATGACCACAGCGCCGGAAAAGCATACCGGCGAAGGTCTATTCTTTACGTCAAAATGCAGTGATTTGCTCAAGTTGAAATCCCATCGCCTGGTGTTGACTATTGATAATCGGAACCACGACGTAATTCTTCAGGAAAGTCGTTTTAATAAAGGAACTGAAGTTCATTTTGAAATTGCCCGAAATTCAAAACGAAAACTAGAAAACGTGTTCCAAACTTTTGCGCCAAAGGACTTTGAGTATCAATTTGAACGAACGCATGTATCCGTTGCCTTGTTTGAAAACGAGTATCTTTCCCGGTCTGAAGCCCGACGCCTGTTAACAGGTCTGGATAAATTCAGTGAAGTAATCCTGGATTTTAAGAATGTGAAATCATTGGGTCGAAGTTTCGTAGATGAAGTTTTCCGCGTGTTTCCCAATATACATCCGGATGTGAAAATCAAACCGGTCAACTTATCTCCGGCACTGGCAACTATGTTCGATATACTGGTTGACAATAATGAATAATATGGAATTGACAATAAGTTGACAAACCGAAGTTCTCATTGAAGGGTATTTTCCTAAATTGAAGAATCGTCAACTCGTTGTTTTCCTGTTTTGCGGACAGGTCATCTTTGGACAATCGGTATTCAGAGCCCGGGTATTTGACCGGAATACACATTGGCCACTTGCCGGTACGAATGTTTTGTTTGATTCCCTTAGAACCGGCGGGATTACCGATAGTACCGGTTTCGTGAAGATTGCAGATGTTCCAAATGGTAATTTTAAGGTCACTTTTTCTTACATTGGTTACCGGGAACTAAACCGGCATTTCTCCTTCCCATTACACAATCCGGACACCGTTTTTACCCTTGAAATGGCACCGGAAGCGATCGCCTCAAAAAGTGTGACGGTTACGTCCACCCGAACGAACGGTGTTCCGGAAAACAGCCCTGTACGGGTGGAAGTTCTCGGGCATGAAGAAGTACTGGAGGAAATTGCCATACGGCCGGGAAATATATCCAAACTCATGGGTGAAACCTCCGGTATCCAGGTTCAACAAACTTCAGCGATTACAGGGAATGTGAGTTTCCGGCTTCAGGGTTTGCCCGGTCGATACACCCAGTTACTAAAAGATGGATTTCCGCTGTATGGGGGCTTTGCATCCGGACTCTCTCTCCTCCAGATTCCACCACTGGATTTACAACAGGTGGAAGTTATCAAAGGTTCTGTGTCCGCTTTATACGGCAGCGATGCTGTGGCTGGTATTGTTAATTTAATTACAAAACCACCGGAAGAAATTCCCCAATGGTCTGTGATTTTAAACCAGACTCAAAAAGGCGGACAGGATTTCAGCTCTTATTATTCGGGACGCCGGGGAACCACAGGGGTCACACTTTTAGCAAAACACAGCCGGCAAAAGGCCAAAGATTTTGATCACGACGGATTCACCGATTTACCCAGACTCCGTCAATACACATTGAATCCAAAGTTTTATTATACGCCGGATCCAAACACGACCATGATGTTTGGACTCTCCGCCGCTTCGGAAATCCGGACCGGCGGCGACCGGACCGCTGTCATCAATCAACCGGATTCGGCTCATCCTTTCATTGAAAAGCACAACTCTAATCGCGTTACATCGCAATTCAAGATTGAGCGGAAGTTTAACAACAACAATCAGGTGACTTTTAAGAACAGCTTTAATGATTTTACGCGGGATATATCACGAAACACGGATTCGTTCAATGGCCGCCAGTTTTCCGGATATTCGGAACTTTCCGGGTTGGTCCACTGGCATCATCACACCGGGGTTGGCGGTATCGATTTTCTGACGGACAGATTCCGGGATTTAAGGGAGATGCCCACACTCAACTATCGGAATTCAACAGTTGGAATCTTTCTTCAGGATGACTGGAAACCCGTCCTGAAGTGGCTGGTTCAGGGCAGCTTAAGATGGGATCAAAACAGTGCCTTTGGCCGGTTTATCCTTCCCCGATTTTCATTGCTTTACAAAATTTCCGATCGGCTGCAGGCGCGAGTCGGTGCCGGTACAGGATATAAAATACCCACATTTTTCACCAGTGAAGCGGAGGAACGGATTTATCAAAATGTTCGGTCCCTCCCATCGGAAACCGAAGCGGAATTATCCCGTAGTGTAAATCTTGATTTCACGTATCACGTTGTAAACGGGGAATTCCTGTTCACCCTGAATCAGGCATTTTATTACACGATTATTCAGAATTCGCTTATGGCAAACGCCGATTCCCTGGCTGCCGGAGTTTTGGTATACCGGAATGCAAACAAACCGATGGTGAGTCAAGGGATCGATATCAATCTGAAGGCAGCACTGGATGAGTTGGTGCTGTTTGTTGATTATTCCTTCACAGACGCGCAGAAGAAATATGATCCAATCCATCCTTACCTGGAACTCACGCCAATTCAAAAGCTGAACATGACGCTGAGCTACGAAGCAGAAGGAAGCTGGCGTTCCGGGATTGAGGCTTTCTATACGGGACATCAATATCTGCCGGATCAATCCAAAACACCGGCTTTCTGGACGTTTGGTCTCATGGCAGAAAAGATATTTAAACGATTTTCGGTGACCGGAAATGTGGAAAACGTCACCGATATACACCAGTCTCAGTTCGGACCGGTAGTGACCGGTCCGGTGACAGCTCCGGTTTTTCGGCCGATCTACGCACCGTTAGACGGATTAATGGCTAATGTAGCGGTGGAGATTCATTTAAACATTTGAGTATGCCTGAAAGGTGTTACCTGTCTTTTGACATGACACAGACGCCGTCTCTGCTAGAACCTAACCTGAATAATTCAGGCTAAAGCCTACATCCTTAAAACTTGATTATGTCGATTCCGTCATTCCCATGATCCATCATTAATCCTGCTTGGAATCGGGTGAGCCGGGAACCTAAATTTTGATCCGGTTCAGACTTATACCACACGTCCTTGCTCCGCTTATTCATCACATCCACGCCTAAATTTGTGGAATCCTGTATACTCAAACGGATTCGCCGCATCCGTCCCTCCACACGAATTTTCAGCAATCCAGCCGAACATAACGCATGATTGCCGGGATCATTCCTGCCCGGTTGGGTTCCACTCGATTTCCGCGGAAAATCCTGGCGGATATTGATGGAAAACCCATGATCATCCGGGTAGCTGAACAAGCATCCAAAGCCCAATTACCGGACCGGATCATTGTGGCCGTGGATGATGAGGAAGTGGCGAAAATCGTCAAATCCCACGACTTCGAACCCATGCTCACTTCCCCTGAACATCCTTCCGGGACCGATCGTGTGGCGGAAGCGGCACAAAAAATCGGCGCCGATATTATCATCAATATACAAGGTGATGAACCGCGAATGGACCCGGACATAATCGATGGTATGGTCACGGAATGTGAGCAAAACCCGGATGCGCTTATCACCGCCGTTTCGACGGACCTTACCCCGGCTGATTTACTCAATCCCAATGTGGTCAAAGCTCGGTTGGACGCCGGAGGACGGGCCCTAACTTTTTTACGGGAAATCCCCCTGAATGACCCCGGTGGTTATTACCGGCACCTGGGCATGTACGGTTATTCCGGGGATTTATTGAAAAAATATACCACCCTACCGCCCAGTGAACATGAGCGCCAATTACGTTTGGAACAATGGCGGGCGCTGGATAATCAAATTCCGATTGTATGTATCGTTACCAATTATCCTTACCGGGGAATCGACACCCCGGAAGACCTCAATCAGATAGGAAAAATTTATGACACCGACTAAACCTGTAAAATACATTTTTGTTTTGGGAGGCGTGATATCCGGACTGGGCAAAGGAATTGCAGCCGCCAGTATTGGTTACCTGCTGAAAAGCTCCGGTCTCCGTGTGACGATCCTCAAGCTGGATCCTTACTTGAATGTGGATCCCGGCACCATGAATCCCTATCAGCACGGCGAAGTGTTTGTCCTGGATGACGGATCGGAAACGGATTTGGATTTGGGTCATTACGAGCGCTTTATCGATGTGGATATGAGCAAGAATAACAATGCCACCACGGGTCAGATTTACAGTACGGTACTGGACAAGGAACGTAAAGGCGATTATTTAGGTGAAACGATCCAGGTTATTCCCCACATAACGGATGAGATCAAACAAAGGATCAGATTGGTTAACACACCGAAACAATACGATGTTGTAATCTGTGAAGTAGGCGGGACGGTTGGTGATATCGAAAGTTTGCCCTTCCTGGAAGCAATCAGACAATTATCAGTAGAGGTTGGTTACCACAATGCCATGATCGTTCACGTCACCTTGCTTCCTTATGTCAAAGCCAGCGAGGAACTGAAAACCAAACCTACCCAGCATTCGGTAATGAAATTGCGGGAAATCGGGCTGTTCCCGGATGTGATCCTTTGCCGGACGGACCAACCGGTACGACGTTCGGTGAGGGACAAGATTGCTCTGTTCTGCAATGTGCCGCCTTCCCACGTGGTTGTTGGAAAAGAAGTTAAAAGCATCTATGAAGTGCCGTTGGTTTTGGATCAACAAAATGTGGGGAAAATTCTGGCGGAGCGGCTCAAACTGGAGTCTTTGCCGGACACAACAGTACTCAAAGATTTTATTCAACGGTATCGACGTCCCAAACACACGGTAACCATCGCCATGTGCGGGAAATACACGGAGTTACCCGATGCCTACAAAAGTGTACTGGAAGCGTTCATTCATGCCGGAGTGGAAAACAATGCCCGGGTGAATCTGATCTGGGTTTCCACGGAAGACGTAACCAACGATAAACAAGCCGCCGAAATGTTTGCGGATGTTCAGGGGATCCTGTTACTTCCCGGCTTCGGATCGCGCGGCGGCGAGGGAAAAATCCGTTGCGCCCGCTATGCCCGGGAAAACAAGATTCCCTACTTGGGGATTTGCCTGGGATTGCAGTGTGCCGTGATCGATTTTACCCGTCAGGTTTGCGGACTATCGAAAGCCAACTCCACTGAATTTGAACCGAAAACGCCCAATCCCGTGATTGACCTGATGGAATCGCAACGGGCGATCAAACGGAAGGGCGGAACCATGCGCCTGGGCGCTTACGATTGCGAAGTGAAGCCGGGAACAAGAGCCTTTGCAGCTTATCGAAAACGAAATATCAGCGAACGGCATCGGCATCGCTGGGAAGTGAACAACCGTTACCGGGCCCGGCTTGAAAATGCCGGATTGGTCATTTCCGGAGTGAACCCGGAGCTTAATCTGGTTGAAATTATCGAATTAAAGGACCATCCCTGGTTTGTGGCGACGCAATTTCATCCTGAGCTGAAAAGCCGGGTGACCCATGCTCATCCATTGTTCAGGGAATTTGTGAAAGCGGCGGTAAAATACTCCAATTCATAGCAGCGCTTACGCTTATTGTTAAATCAGTAGATTCGTTTAATACCGTCTAAAAAAGCACTAAACAAAGTCCCAAATTGTTGTATCAATAGTGCGGGAAGTTTTGCCCTGTATCGTGCTTTAAAAGTATCTTCAATGCCAATGGAGAGCAAAAATCATGCCTGAACATTCCCTGTACACTTCCCTATTTCGGGGATCGGCTTTTCCGCTGATAGCGGGGCCGTGTGTAATTGAAAATGCCGATCATGTACAACGAATGGCTGAAGCCATTCGCGATATTGCCGTTCCCCTGGGATTTAACTTTGTATTCAAAACGTCCTATGACAAGGCAAACCGTACTTCCATTGAATCGTATCGCGGTCCCGGCCTGGATGAAGGATTAAAAATTCTGGAAACTATCCGCCGCGATGTGGATGTTCCTGTTCTAACCGATGTACACACGCCCGCGGAGGCCCGAGCGGCTGCCCATGTTGTGGATTTTCTCCAGATCCCGGCTTTTTTATGCCGGCAAACCGATCTTCTCGTCGCGGCGGCTAAAACCGGGAAGCCGGTGAATGTAAAAAAGGGACAGTTTTTAGCGCCTAAAAAGATGAAAAGCATCGTGGGTAAACTGGAAACGTCCGGATGCAACGAAATCCTCCTGACGGAAAGAGGCAGTATGTTCGGGTATGATCGTCTGGTTGTGGATATGACGGGTATTCCCATCATGCAAAGTACGGGCTATCCGGTGATTCTGGATGGGACTCACAGCGCTCAGGTTCCGGGGGAATCGGGCGGCACAACCGGAGGCGTAAGGGAATTTATTCCCACTTTAGTTCGGGCCGGAGTGGCAGCCGGTTGTGATGGTCTTTTCATGGAAGTTCATGATGATGTGGACCATGCTAAATCGGACAAGGCGACGCAATGGCCGCTGGATCAGTTGGAAGGGATTCTTCAATCGGTAAAACGAATTCGGGAAGCGTTGAGGTAAACGATGACGACAAAGAAAAAGGCGCAGGCCGTCAAAATGTTCATTCTGGATGTAGACGGAGTGTTTACGGACGGATCGATCTATCGCGGCGGCGGAAATACGGAATTGAAACGCTTCAATGTATCGGATGGCGCCGGCATCGCTTTGGCGCGGGCGGCAGGCCTCCGGCTGGCGGTTATTTCCGGGCGCAAATCCATGGCCACCACGAGCCGTATGAAAGAACTGCGAATCACGGATGTGTACAACGGCACATTGAATAAAATACCGCCCTACGAAGCGCTGAAAAAAAAGTATGGATTGGAAGACCATGAGATTGCGTATGCCGGTGACGATATCATTGACATTCCCGTGATGGAACGGGTAGCCATTCCCATCGCTGTAGCGAATGCCTATGACTCGGTTAAGGCCGTGGCTGTTTATGTGACCGGCAAACGCGGGGGTGAAGGTGCCGTCCGGGAGGCCATCGACTGGTTGCTCCGGCAGCAGGACCGTTACGATGAAACACTGGCCAAACTTCGATCGGAAATCGAACATTCCTGAGACGCATATGAGAGGAAGTTTTCGCGGCTTAATCCGGAGTGCTATCCTGTTTGTATTGGCCTGTTCATCCGTATCGGAAAACCAGAGTACGGACACCCGGGCCGGACGACCCGATCAGGAAAGCTGGGGCGTGATCATCACCATGACTGAATCCGGGGTGAAGCGTGCTGAAATTTCCGCGGATCATTTGCAAAAATTCAACGAACGCTACTACACTAATCTGGAAGGAAACGTTGTCGTGGATATGTACAACGAAGAGGCGGTTCACACCACCAAAATATTTTCGGATCGGGCCGAAGTAGACGAAAAGACGAATTTTATGCGGGCGATTAAAAACGTTGTGGTCCTCTCCGACAGCGGTGTAAATCTTTACACGGACACCCTGACCTGGGATCCGGATGAAGAAATGGTTTATACGGAAGATTCGGTGATGGTGACTACGGAGGAAAATGACACATTGTATGGAGTTGGATTTGAGTCCGATGCCAGACTGGACCATTGGACAATAGAAAAACCTTCAGGTGTGACCGGAAAAGCGTATGAGTGACACGAAACTTGTTTTGGGGGCGGATGGACTGCATAAGAAGTACGGAAGCCGATGGGTAGTTCAGGATGTATCCATTCGGGTTGAAAAAGGAGAGATCGTTGGATTGCTGGGACCGAACGGTGCGGGAAAAACCACCACCTTTTATATGATTACGGGAATGATCAAACCCAACCAGGGCGAAATTTTCATCAATGACCGAAAAATCACGGAAGAGCCCATGTATAAACGGGCGCGGATGGGAATCGGTTATCTGGCCCAGGAACCGTCGATCTTTGGAAAACTTTCCGTGGAAGAAAACTTGCTGCTGATTCTGGAAACGACACGACTTTCCAAAAAAGAACAGCACGAAAAAATGGAACAATTACTGAATGACCTGTCAATCCAGCATATTCGTAAAAATAAGGGAAGCAATCTTTCCGGCGGTGAACGGCGGCGGGTGGAAATCTGCCGTACATTGGCTATGGACCCCGACTTTATTCTGTTAGACGAACCATTCGCCGGTGTCGACCCGATTGCTGTGGAAGACATCCAATCTATTGTACATGGTTTAAAAGACAGGGATATTGGTGTGCTGATCACAGATCACAATGTGCGGGAAACCCTGTCCATTACAGATCGCTCCTATCTCCTGTTTGACGGACGAATTCTCAAGACCGGAACATCCGATGAGTTGGCAAACGATCCGGAAGCCCGCCGACTTTATCTGGGCGCCAAATTCCGCTTAGACTGATCCCATGCCGCAACTGGAACAGAAACTCGTCCAAAAGCAGGTTCTGACCCCTCAGCAGATCCTCCAGGCCAGTCTGTTGCAATTGAATGCCATCAATCTGGAGGTGAAAATTCTGGAGGAGCTGGAAACAAACCCGGTTCTGGAAGAAGTGGAACCGCCCAATGAACCGGATGAACCGGAAACACCGGGCGATGATTCCCTGGACACGATGGAAGATCCGGATGAATACGAACCGTCTAATTTATATAATCTGTCACGGGAGCCGATGGATTTACCGATTCCCGATCGACAGGATTTTATTGAAGGTCTGATCGACCAATTGAATTTATACAACCTTTCGGATGACAAACGCCACATGGCGGAAGAGATTCTCTGGAATCTGAATAATCGCGGTTATTTAGGCGTGGATATTGAGTTAATCGCTGATCGCTATGAAATGACCGTGGACCAATTGGAACCGGTGTTGAAGATTGTACACCAACTTGACCCACCCGGGATCGGGGCCAGGGATTTGCAGGAGTGTTTGTTGATCCAATTGGCAGACGAGCATGATACATTGGCATATGAAATCGTTCGGCATCATTTTGACGATTTAGCGCATAAACGTTTTGAAGCGATTCAAAAAAAAACAGAATGCAGCCGGGATGATCTGGCGGTAGCGTTGGAACGGATTGCCGATTTGAATCCCACGCCCGGAGAAGGTTTCATACAGGAAAAGACCGATATTGTGGTTCCGGACCTGATCGTGTGGGAACAAGACGGGAAATGGATGATCCAGGTCTATGACAGCGGTATCCCGGAATTGCGTGTCAATCCGGACTATATCGCTTTATTCGAAGAATCATCCAATGAATCCACAGATACACGGAAATACATCAAAGGACACATCGATTCGGCTAATTGGTTTATCCAGGCGATCCGTCAGCGTCGGCAGACCATGCGCCGCGTGATGCGCGCAATCATCGATCGGCAACCGGAATTTTTCGCCGGTCAGGTGGATCGGCTCCGGCCGATGAAGTTGCAGGATATCGCCGATGCGATTGGGATGGATATATCCACCATCAGCCGGTCCACGCGCGGAAAATATGTTGATACACCTTACGGCGTTTATGAACTCAAATCGTTTTTTACGGAAGGAATGACCTTCAATGACGGTCGAACGGTGAGCAATCACCAAATCAAACAAACCTTAAAATTGTTGATTGAAGCGGAAGATAAACATCATCCGCTCAATGACGAACTTTTGGTTGGGAAATTAAAAGAAGCGGGTTACCCTGTGGCACGCAGGACGGTGGCCAAATACCGGGAGTTATTGGGATTTCCGGTGGCACGTCTGCGGCGACAGCTGTAATTCGGAAAGGAAACACACTATGGCGACTAAACGCATTATCATCGGGAACACCGAGATCAAAGTTCCCATGCGCCTGTTTACATTAGGAGTTTTACCCATTGTGCTCATTGTATTGGGCCTCTGGCTGGCCACCGGGTTTTATACCGTTGGCCCGGATGAAGTGGGTGTAATTCGGACATTTGGGAAAGCCACACGAGTTGTGGGCCCCGGGCTCCGGTTTCATTTTCCCTACCCCATCGAGGTAGCGGACACACCTAAAGTGACAGAAGTAAAACGGATCGAAATTGGATTCCGAACTACCGGCAAGAACCAGTACAAAAAAATGGACCTGGAAAGTCAGATGCTTACCGGGGATGAAAACATCGTCGATGCTGAAATCATTGTTCAATACAAGATCAAAGATGCGGAAAAATACCTGTTCAATTTTGTAAAACCGGAAATCACCGTGCGGGAAGCAGCGGAAGCCACCCTCCGAACGGTCATTGGCCGGCACAGGATTGATGAAGCGCTGACCAGCGGGAAATCCATGATCCAGCAGGAAACCAAAGACCTGCTTCAAGAGATTATGGATAAATATGGAACCGGTATTCAAATCGTAGCAGCACAGCTGCAAGATGTATCGCCGCCGGCTGAAGTGGTGGATGCCTTTAAGGATGTAGCCTCCGCTAAAGAAGACAAAAACCGCAAGATCAACCTGGCGGAAGGATACCAGAACGATGTGATCCCAAAGGCACGAGGAGAAGCACAGGCCATGATCCGGGACGCGGAAGGATATCGGGAAGCGCGGATCAAACGGGCCGAAGGTGACTCATCAAAATTTGCCGCTGTTCTGAAGGAATATCGTCTGGCCAAGGATATTACCCGAAAGCGGCTGTATCTGGAATCAATGGAAGAAATCCTTCCGAATATCCAAAAATTCATTATCCCGGATGGGAAGGACGGTAATCTGCTCAATTTATTAAATCTGGGAGCGTCGAACCCGGCCTCAAAAGGAGGTGACCAATGAAACGGACTATTATTGCATTGATCGTACTGGCCGTGATCGTGATCTGGACAACGATTTTCAAAGTGGATATGACCGAACAAGTGGTCATTCTCCAGTTCGGACGACCGATCCGCACAATCCAGGAACCGGGATTAAATTTCAAACTTCCGGCACCCTTTCAGACGGCAACATTCTTTGATAAACGTTTGCTTGAATACGATGTACCACCGGAAGAGATTCTCAGTAAAGATAAGAAAACCCTGATCGTGGACAATTATGTGCGCTGGAAAATCGAAGATCCGTTGAAATTCCTGAAAACCGTTCAAGCCATTCCAAATGCAGTCATGCGACTGGATGACATCGTCTATTCCGAACTGCGCCAGGAATTGGGTACACATGACATGGTGGAGATCATTACCCAGAACCGGGAATTGATCATGGATAAAGTAACCAAAGCCAGCAACAAACAGACGGTGGATTACGGTATCAAAGTGGTGGATGTGCGCATCCGTCGTGTCGATTTACCTCAGGCAAATGAAAAGTCCATCTATGCACGAATGGAAGCGGAACGGAAACGCCAGGCCAACCAATTCCGATCCGAAGGTGACGAGGAAGCACAAAAAATCCGCGCTGAAACCGATAAACAGAAAACGATCATTCTCGCGGATGCCTATAAGCAGTCTGAACAAGCCCGGGGTGAAGGTGATGCCAGGGCAACAACCATTTATGCCAAAGCTTACTCAGCCGATCCTGATTTTTACCAGTTTGTCCGTACGTTGGATGCTTACAAAAAAGTGATTGATGACAAGACAACATTGGTACTGCCGGCCAATTCGGAACTGTTCGACTTACTGGAAAAGAAATAACACAACTCCGGCCAGACCGGATTTTTAAAGGGAAACATGAAGATTAGATCAACAACCATCTTGGGTGTTCGTCGTAAGAGTTCAGTAGCCATGGGTGGAGACGGCCAGGTTACTTTCGGCGATATGGCCCTGAAACAAAAAGCGGTGAAAGTCCGGAAGATTGAATCGGAGAAAAATGTGATTCTGGGTGGATTCGCCGGCGCCGCCGCCGACGCCATGACGTTGTTCGATAAATTCGAACAAAAACTGGAGGAGCATTCCGGTGATCTCCGGCGGGCGGTGGTGGAACTGGCCAAGGAATGGCGGATGGACAAGATGCTCCGAAACCTGGATGCCCTGTTAGCCTTGATGGACAAGAAATACAGTTTCATCGTGTCCGGAGACGGAAATGTCATCGAACCGGATGGCCCCATTGTGGCCATCGGTTCCGGCGGCGGCTTTGCTCAATCAGCGGCCACAGCTTATTTGAAAGACACCAAGCTGGAGGCGAATGAAATTGTCCGAAAATCACTGAAAATCGCCTCCGAACTCTGTATTTATACAAACGATTCTTTGACGGTACTTGACTTATGACCGATACTGTACTGACACCGAAGCAAATTGTTCGGGAATTGAATAAATATATTGTCGGGCAAACCAAAGCCAAACGGGCGGTCGCCATTGCCCTGCGGAATCGCTGGCGGAGGCAACAGGCACCGGAAGCTATCCGCGATGAAATTCTGCCGAACAATATTATCTTGATCGGGTCCACCGGCGTGGGGAAAACGGAAATTGCCCGCCGGTTGGCGAACCTGGCGCACGCCCCGTTCATCAAAGTGGAGGCCAGCAAATTCACGGAAGTAGGCTATGTGGGACGCGACGTAGAATCCATGATCCGTGATCTGATGGACCAATCCGTGAACATTGTACGACAGGAAATGGAAGCTGTGGTGGAAGACAAGGCGATCACCATGGCTCAGGAACGATTGCTTGAACTCCTTTTTCCAATCGAAGACAAATTGAAACACCGGACGCCGGAAATGGAAGAACGGTACGAACGAAATCGTAAACGCCTGATGGAAAAGCTGGAGAACGGAGAATTTGAGGATCATTTGGTGGAGCTGGACCTTCCCCGCGATCCCACACCTAATATGCAGGTGTTCGGCATTGGCGGTATGGAAGACATCGGACTTCAAATTAAAGATATGATGTCCAACATTATGCCGGGGCAAAAGAAGCGTAGGAAAATGACGGTAGAAGAAGCACGGGAACAACTGATCGAAAGTGAAGCTCAGAAACTCATCGACCAGGATGAGGTCATCCGGATTGCCCTGGACCGGGTGGAAAATAACGGAATCGTTTTTCTGGACGAGATCGACAAGATCACCGGAACTGATTCCTCCGCCGGGCCGGATGTAAGCCGGGAAGGTGTCCAGCGCGATCTGTTGCCGATCGTGGAAGGAAGCACGGTTCCTACCAAGTATGGAATGGTGTCCACCGATCATGTCCTGTTCATCGCTGCCGGAGCTTTTCATGTAGCCACACCATCGGATATGATTCCGGAGCTGCAAGGCCGGTTTCCCATCCGCGTTGAAATGGACAACCTGTCCACCCGGGATTTTGTAAAGATTCTCACCCACCCAAAATCAGCGCTAATCAAACAGTATAAAGCATTGCTGGAAGCCGAAGACGTCACCCTGGAATTCGATACATCGGCAATCAAAGCGATTGCCCGAATTGCCACCGATGTAAATCAACGGACGGAAAACATCGGCGCCCGGCGTTTACATACGATAATGACCACTTTGTTGGACGAATACTTGTTTGATACCAAGGGAAAAAACGGGAACACGATTACCATTACCCGTGAAATTGTAGAAGATAAACTGACCGACATTGCGGAGGACGTGGACCTGAGTCGGTACATTCTATAGGAGAGGAAATGACCAAGGATTTTCTGCACATTACCGATTTCTCAAAAGAAGAAATTCTGGCCACCCTGGATCTGGCCCGGGAAGTAAAAGCGAAGTTTCGGAAACGAGAGACCTATAAACCGTTCGCAAACCGGAGTCTGGCCATGATCTTTGCCAAACCCAGCGCGAGGACCCGGGTGTCTTTTGAGACCGGGTTCACGTGGATGGGCGGCCACGCTTTGTATCTGGGTCCCAACGATATCGGGATCGGGAAACGAGAAGCGGTCAAAGACATTGCCCGGGTATTCAGCCGCTACAATGATGTAATCATGGCGCGGTTGTTTGCCCATGAACACATGACTGAATTGGCAAAACATGCCGCCATCCCGGTGGTCAATGGTCTCACCGATTACAACCATCCCTGCCAGATCATGGCCGATATTCTGACCGTTCTGGAGCATCGGGGAAATTTGGATAATCTAAAAGTCGTTTACGTTGGTGATGGAAATAACGTAACCCACTCCTGGCTGCGGTTGGCTGCGCGGTTGCCATTTCATTTTGTCTGTGCCTGTCCGGAAGGATATGAACCGGACGCTGAAACAGTGAAACTGGCCGAAGCGAACAACGGCTCACAAGTTGAAATTTCACATGATCTGGTAGCAGCCGTGAAAGATGCGGATGTGGTTTACACCGATGTATGGGCATCCATGGGACAAAAGGATGAAGCGGAAAAGCGCGGTAAAATCTTTAAGCCGTTTCAGGTAAATGAAACGGTGATGGAATCCGCCGGAAAACAGGCTTTGTTCATGCATTGCCTCCCGGCCGAACGGGAACGGGAAGTGACCGACGGTGTGATGGAAGCACCGTATTCCATTGTATTTGACGAAGCGGAAAATCGCATGCACGCTCAAAATGCCATTATGCTGACACTGGCAAAATATTCAGGAATGATCTAAAAAAAAGACAAGGAAGCGGTTCGCTTATGCTGGTCCTATTATTTAATTAACATCATTTTTTTTTTAATGACCGTGTTTCCTGATTTCAAGCGATAGAAATAAATACCGCTGGCAAACTGGCTGCCATCAAAAACAAATTCATGGGTACCACTAGTGATGGGATTATAAATAACCTCATCAATTTTTTGTCCAAGAATATTATAAATACTAAGAGAAAACTCGTCTTTTCCCGGTACATATAATTTGATTTTAGTCTGAGCGCTAAATGGATTCGGAACATTTTGCTGTAGTTTTAATGAATGGGTGTTGCCGGCATTCGACGCCTGAAATCGCAGTTGACTGATGTTAAATCCGGGAGTTAAACATTTCCAGATGATTTTATTAATTCCCGCTTCCAGATAAATTTTTCCTAAATTTAATATTGTCCAGTTTTGCCAGCCTCCGGTATTGGGTATTTCAAAAACCTGGTCCAGGGGTAATTCATTAATAATGAGTTGGAATTGTCCATCGCCGTTTTCACTGGAGACATTGACACTGAAATCAAAGGAATCTGATTGGGTGGTGTTAACGGTATAGGATACCCATTCCCCGGTTTGAATCCATCCGATATTGTAGTCGGATTCTTCATTATTTATACTTTTTTCGATATCAACACCGTCATTGCGATAGGTATATCCTGTATTCCATGGGGTAAATTGATTTGTAGAAACAGAATAATTTGCAATATCAGCATCGTGGTAAGCATAATCATTCTTTCCAAGGTCAAAATCGACTGCTTGGATATTCCCCGGGATGGTAAGCGGTTGGAATGGTTTTGTCTCCTCGCTGTTAACTTGACGAAACATAGCGTCGATAACATCTTTTTGATATCGACAATTTTCCAGTTTTGATGATTCAGCTAATTGAAAAAGCGTTTCCGTTGCAGCTTCCGCAGATGGTGGTGTCCCGCCATTTGTCCAAAAATCCAGAATATCCTGATATCCATCAGGGGCAATGATGGATAATGGACATGAAATCGATTCAATTTTTTTTAACGGCCACCAAGACCATCCAATATGATTATTCTCTAAAAGAGTAATTGCATCCGTAAACCATGTGTTTGAATTTTCACCGGATTCACCGCACCAAATTGGGATATTATTTGCTACACGCATATTAATTACCCACTGAATTGATCCCTGGTTGTTATAATTCCAATATTTATGAAAACTATACACCATATTATCATCCCAGGGTGGTGTAAGGCCGGTGAAATCGTTTGCCCACCAATTGCCTTCAATAAAAATAATATGGTTATTGTCTACGGTTCGGATTAATGTTGTGATATCCTGGTAAAGTTGTCTTAGCCTGACATTACCAGGCAGTTCCCAGTTTGTCTCATTTAATAAATCATAGCCTCCAATCCAGGGTTCATCGGCATAGCGTTCAGCAAGTTTGTACCAAAGTGCTGCCATTTTGCTGCGATTAGCTGCAGATTCCCACAGACTGGGTTTTGTGGAATCATAATCGGAGATTGCAGCGTCATGCCCTTGTCCGCCGGGCGCGGCATGTAAATCTAAAATCAGATATATTTCATTTGCTTCACACCAGGATAAGAGACTGTCAACCAGAATAAATCCCTCTTCAAGCCACGTATTTTCACCGGGGATTGGTTCCTCCTCAACGGGGAGAGTAAAAAGATTATAGTGTAAAGGTAATCTAATGCTATTAAAGCCCCAGGCGGCTAACGAATCGACATCAGCTTTTCGACAAAAATTAGACAGCCATAAATGATAAAATTGTTCCATGTTTTCAGTTCCCACCAGTGACTCAATTTTCATTTTTAATTCATGTTGGGAATTGGCAACATCACCGGTTTTCATCATATAACCTTCTTGAAGCATCCACCCGCCTATCCCCATACCTCTAAGAATAATTTCATTCCCATTTTTATCCAGAATTAATTGACCGCTGGTGTGTAGATACCCTTGGGAGTAAGTTAATGAATGAAGGACTAATAAGAGAAAAATATGGAGGGATAGTAATCTAAATGGCAAAATATTCTGGTTAATCAATTTTTGTTCCAAAAATCAATTGATAAAGAAGGGCTATGGATCAAGGATAAATATATCGTTTTCAGCTTTAATAGTTTAGCCCAAATCCAAATTCAAATAAGGCGTTTGCGTCGTAACGATTGATAGGTATTTGATCCAAACTTCGCGGCCATGTCATGGACAATTTTCCGGTCGGATTATAATCACCAAACAGAACATCTGCTACACCCTGTCCTTCTGTTCCCGGTAACCAGGCCGCAATGAATCCATCCCAATCATTGAGGTAATCACTGATGATTAGCGGACGACCGGACACCAAAACAACGATTGTAGGCCTGCCTGAACTTTTCAGGTTATTCAACACTGCGATGTCCTCCGCTCTCAGACTCAGATCTGAACGGTCACCCTGCATTTCCGCATAAGGTTTTTCTCCGATAATTGCGATCGCCACATCGGCATTCTGGGCTTCCATACCATCTTCGGAAAGTACAACATTCGATGGATCATCCACTATGTTTGTGATGGCTTCGTAAATGGTTGTACCGATGGTAATATTTCCGCTACTCCCTTGCCAAGAGATTGTCCAGCCACCACATTGATTCCCAATATCGTTTGCCGCGCTTCCCGTGACTAGAATTTTTGTTCTGCTTTTATCGATAGGTAGAATGTGATTTTTATTCTTCAACAGGACCATAGATTCCCGGACGCATTCCCGAGCCACATTCCTATGTTGATCGTTTCCCACATCCGGCAGCAATTGACGATAAGCGTAGGGATGGTCGAACACACCCAATCGAAACTTGGCTCGTAAAATTCGTGTCACGGCGTCATTGATCCTGTCCATCGAAACCCGTCCTTCATTGACAAGTTCGGTAAGTTTATTGATAAAATCCACATAATGCTCCGGAACCATCACCATATCGATTCCGGCATTGATAGCTATTTCAATATCCTCCTTATAGTTGTTCCCCAATCCATTGATTCCTGCCCAATCGCTCACCACCAGTCCTTGAAATCCCAGCTCATTTTTCAAAACATCGGTGATATAATATTTGGAACCGTGCATCTTGGCGCCATTGATACTGCTGTACGATACCATAATCGACCCTACACCAGCTTCCAGGGCTGAAATGTAACCGGGCAAATGAATGGCACGAATTTCAGCTTCACTTAGTTCCGTATCTCCCCGGTCTATCTTACCATTTAATCCGGTCCCCCAAACGGTTCCGCCATCGCCTATATAATGCTTGGCGCAAGCCATGGCAGTTTCGGGATCGGACAGTGATTGTCCCTGGTAACCATGGACAGAAGCTGCGGCCATTGTTTTCACGATATCCGGTGATTCGGAGAAACCTTCGTAATACCGGCCCCACCGTTCATCCTGTGGGACGGCCACACAAGGGCTGAAGGCCCACTGAATGCCGGTGGCTGCCATTTCTTGCGCAGTGATTTCGGCTGCCTGTTGAACCAAATCCGGATTGTGTGTACATCCCATACCCACATTATGCGGGAAAATGGTGGCACCATATACGTTATTGTGGCCGTGAACCGCATCAATCCCATAGATCAACGGAATTTGTAATCTTGTTTGAAGGGCATAGCTTTGAAAATCGTCTACCATGTCTGCCCAGGCGGTTGGATTGTTGGTTTCCGGGGCAAATCCCCCACCGCTGAGTAAAGAACCAAGATAATAGGTTTTGATATCCTCCTTAGTCTGTAGGAAACCCTCATTCACTTGGGTCATCTGACCAATTTTTTCGGCGAGGGTCATTTTAGATAGCAATGCTGCTATTTGGTCCCCATAATCGGTATTCTTGCCATGATTCGTTGTGTTCAGTTTACACCCGAAGAATGAAAGCATGGTCACGGCTATCAAACCAATCGATCCGTAACGTTTTAGTATCACTGTCTGAGCCCTTTCAACACGATTTAGTACTTTAACAATAGAATTGGCAATCATTATGCCAAATTCCCTATAGGTGAATTTTTAAGAGTTCAAAGCGTAGGCTCCAGAGAATAAAACAATGTTAAACCTGACATTTTATCGAAAAATTATTGGATAGAAACAGGAGACTCCAATTTGAAATATTAGGTAAATTATCAAAATGATAATAATCCAATGACACCTCCAAATCCTATTAAAAGCTCCAGAATTCTCCTAAATCGATTGGTGTTCATCCTGATGATTGGCGCCATCGGTCTAAGCCTATTGTTTTATTTACTTCCCATCCGGTTTTTCAAAAAGCCGGAAACCGCAGTGAAGAAGATATACTATGCCGATAATATCTCACCGGCGCATCAATTGGTCATCAATGCCTTCAATGAAAAGTATAAAGGCCGGATCGAAGTTGTTCCCATCAATTTGCCGTTTACCAAATTCACCACCAATGAACGGAAGGAATTAATTGCCCGGTCACTCCGCAGTAAAAACACGCGAATCGACATTTTTGCCGTCGACCAGATTTGGGTACCACGTTTTGCACGATGGGCTTTGCCCTTGGAGCCATATTTCGATCGGGAAACGATTGATGGAATAAAACCGGAAGTCCTTCCTACCTGCTTTTATGATTCCATGCTGGTAGCCATTCCGTTATACCTGGATATCGGTGTGCTGTTTTTCAGGCATGACCTATTACGGCAATTGCCGAATTATGAGGATGTGGTCAATACATTGCGACACTCGATCACCTGGGACGATTTCATCTCCCTAAATAAGAATGACTTCAAAAAAAGATACACCTACCTGTTCCAGGCAGACAATTACGAGGGATTGATCTGTAATTACCTCGAGATCCTTTCTATGTATGACGGTGCATTAACTAAAAACGGTCAATTTACCATTCGGACTCCGGAAGCAGAGGAAGCCTGTCAATTAATGAAGGATCTTATCTATACCTATCATATGAGTCCCAAGGATGTACTGACCTTTAATGAAAATGAAAGTTATGCATACAGTATAACCCACGATGTTCCGTTTTTCAGAGGTTGGTCCAGCATGATTGCCAATACGGAAATTATTCCAATCGATCAGCGGGATAAACTCAAGTATATTGAAATGGTAAGTCTACCGCATGTGACCGGTCATTCACCGAAAACGGTTTTTGGCGGTTGGAACCTAATGATATCCAGGGATACGGAATATAAGGAAGCTGCTGTGACTTTTCTTAAATATTGTCTGTCCCAGGAAATCCAGAAGCAGATGTATGAAGTGGGTAGCTATTTACCTGTCGTCAATTCCGTGTATTCGGATAGTACTGATTTTGTGAATTCGGATCGTCTTCACTATCTGAATACTCTCATTCAATTCGGTGTGCATCGTCCGCAGAATGTTGAGTACACCCGTGTTTCGGACATCTTATCCAAAGCGCTAAACCAGATCCTGTCCAATAAAATTCCCATTGAAGATGGATTGGGAAAAGCCAGAGAAGAAATTCAATTTATTTTGAAAGACTGACCGATGCGATTTACCATCCGAAATTTCCATATTGAACTGCGTCACCTGATTGTTCTTTTTGTGATTTTAACACTATTCCAGATCATTCTTTCTTTCCTGCATTCGAATTCCACCACGGAGTTACTTAACAAAACACTGGATGTCTACCGGAAGGACTCCGCCGAACGAATTGCCGATCTGACCACGTCATCGCTTGAATTGATTGTTGAACAAAGCCAGGTTAGCCCCCCCAAAACTCCGGATGATGTTCAAAAAACAATTGAACGGTTTGATCTTATCCTTTCACAACAAGCCCTGCAGAAAAATATCAAGGATATTGCGGTGATCATCGTTTCGGGCGATAAAATCTACGATCTAAACACCGGTGCTCAACTCTACCGTCTCTTTTTCGAGGATGCCCAACCGGATGGCGTGATCCACAATCCGGAGTCGATCAAGTGGTTTTTAAAAGCCCGCGACAGACTTCAAAAGTCCGAACAGATTTACAGCAATTTAAGCGGGGAAAATATTTTCAATGTACTGGTACCGTTTGCTCCATACGGAAATTACATGGGTGCAATCTACATCCAGATTTCTCCCGATCTGTCCAATTTGGTGCAGGAAATCACCAAAGCATACGACATGAGCGGTGCCTTGTTTTCAATCCTAATACTGCTGGGTTTAGTTGTCATTTTTTACATGACATCCTACGCTGTGGAAGAGAGGAATCGGGTCCAAAAGGAATTGTTCGAATCCCGGGAAAAGCAGCTCCGGCAGGAAATTGAACACCAGAAAGAAGCAACATTTACACGACGGATTTATCACGCCCATCACAAAGCCGAGAAAGTGATGGGATTCATCACGGAGGACCTGCGATCCCTGAAGAAAAATAATTTGGATAATATCCGAACACGCGTCATTCGCTATACGAAGTTTGTAGCGCGTGTTATTTACGACATGAAGTCCAGCAATCCGCCGATCAATATCGTGCGGAATCCATTATTCAATACGGATGTCAACGAGGTGATTCAATTTCTGGTGGCTAACATTTTTCAGCGCGTATTCAAACCGGGGACTCAGGTAAAGATTAGCACCAGTCTGGATCCCGGTTTTCCCATTGTCCATGTGAACGAAAACGTGGTGTGGACCATCTTGGAACCGTTAATCCAGAACGCTATCGATCATAACCAAGAACGTGATATTCGAATCGATGTCATTACCCGGCACCTGGACAATGACTGGGTAATAACTATCCAGGATGACGGAAGTGGAATTCCAGCCGAACTTCTGGAGAGATCGGAGGCCGGAATCACACGCATCTTCCTGGAAGGAGAATCCACAAAGGCGGATGAAACCAGTGCCGGATTCGGTTGCTTCATTGCTCATGAAAATTGCAAACGTTGTGGATGGACTCTAACGGTACAAAACCGGGAAACCGGCGGTGCCCAATTTATAATCAAGGTTTAAACGATATGAAAGAACGACTCATCAACCTGCTCATTATTGAAGACGAAGAATTTGATGTAAACCGGATTAAGAAAACCCTCGATCCTTATCGTAAGAATGTGAATATTATCCAGATCGTATCCAACGGAAAAGATGCTCTGGCTTGCCTAAAGGATCACCCTGAATGCGATGTAGTCATCATGGACTATCAAATCTCCGGCGGATTATTGGGAGAGGAACTGCTTCGGAAGATCAAAAACATCGATCCCACAGTCCAGATCATTATCATAACCAAAAAGACAGTCAATCAGACCGATGTGTATTTTGCCAACCAACTGATCGACGCCGGTGCTTATTGGTTCGGGACAAAATACCCGGCGGATATCGAAGATTATATTTATCAGCCTACCGATTTTATTCTGACGATCATCAATGCGTATGAACATCGCCGCTTGGAACAAGAACACCAGAAAAGTCAGCATAAACTGGAACGAAATGTGAAACGTATCCTTTCCGGTCGTCCCCTGATCGGCGATTCGCCGGCATTGAACGAACTTCGGGCACTGGTAGATAAATATGCGCAATCGGATGCCAATGTATTAATCACCGGCGAATCGGGTACCGGAAAAGAATTGGTCGCCATGAATCTGCATTATAAAAGCAGGCGGCGATTCGAACCCTTTGTGACCGTAAACTGCGCGGCGATTCCTAAAGACCTGATCGAAAGCGAATTATTTGGATTTGTAAAAGGCGCTTTCACCGGCGCCAGGGAAGAAAAGAAAGGCTTGTTTGAGCAGGCGGACCAAGGGACTATCTTATTGGATGAAATCGCGGAGTTACCCCAATCGCTACAAGCAAAATTGCTCCGGGTTTTGGAATCCGGTGAGTTGGATAAAATCGGACGTAAAAAGAAATATCATGTGAATGTGCGGGTTATTTCCGCCACCAATCGGGATATCAAGAAAATGGTGGCGGAAAGGCAGTTTCGGGAAGATCTGTATTATCGCCTGAACATTCTGCGAATCAGAAGTTTGTCACTGTCGGATTTGAAAAAAGATATCCCCAGCCTTCTACATTATCATCTCAGATACTACGGAAAAGATCTCAGTATCATTCCACCAAAGATAACGGAGGGTGCCATGGATGAATTTATCCGCTTCAACTGGCCCGGCAATGTGCGGCAACTAAAGAACGTTGCTCAGCGAATTCTGGCGTTACGCCTGGCTCGGGTTGAGCGGTCCGTTGCCAGAGAAGTTTTGGGACTTACTCGTGTCGCGCAACCACCGGAAGATTTCCTGCCGACATTTGGCAATGATCAGCAGGCCACCTTAAAAGAAGTGGAATTACAGTTCAGGAAAAGATATATATCCCATGTGCGGAACCATTCGGAATCCGATGCAGATGCCGCTCGAAAACTGGGAATTGCACCGCCAAACTTCCACCGGATGTGCAAGGAGTTGGGGCTGAAAGACTAGCAACACGAAAGACGATGCCAAGTTTCTCCCCGTTGTGGAAAACCCAGCATGACGTGGCATATCCGATTTCACAAATCCAGACGAATCGTTATCATTTTGATAATTGATTTATCAAATTAATAATCCAAAATCAAAACCTTCAAAATCGAAAAATCATTTCCGATAGGAAAGATCACGCGCTTTGACTCTCGTAAATAAGTTGACTTCCGCAAAATCGGACAAGCAAATCACCTTTGGCTTAATATTTGTAATCTTGTGGGGGCAAGGGGGCATCGTAGGCTAATTCTGGCTGAGGATTGATTGAAATCAGATTCATTTTGAGTTATCCTAATGTATGCTTGGAAACAAAATAATGAAGGAGAATAGTATGAGATTGCAAAAGTTATCCTTAGTTGTTGCCCTGGGATTTATCGGTGGCTTATTTGGAAATGATTTGGCAAATCCCGGATTTGAAACCGGAGATTTAACCGGGTTGACCACTGATAACAACCAGGGATGGGGGTCAGAATCGCACGTAACATTGATCAATGGTAGTGCCAACAGCGGTAGTTATTACCTGGAATTAGGCGTTGGTGCCGATAATGCCGCCCAGGGTTATGCTGTGGCTTTCCAGTCTGTGTCGGTCATCGAAGGCCAGGAATACACATTGTCCGCATACATCAAAGATGTAGGTGGTTCGTTAGCCGGAGGCGATTTTGCCATCCTGAAATATGAAGTATACGATGTGGATGGGAATCAAATCGCAGTTGAAGAAATACCCCAAACCGGTGTTACGGCCTACTGGCAAGAATTTTCAATTTCATTTACGGTACCAGCTGGCGGAGTTTCGGCCAATGCCGTGATAGGATCGTCCCGTTGGGACAACGGCGGACCGGCCAATTATGGATTTGACGATGTGTCGTTCTATACCCGTTCTATCACAGATCCGTCCATTTATGACATTTATGACAATGTATATCAAGTATTTGAATCCTTCGACACACTGGGTTCGAACTGGTACGCGGATGGAGAAGGCAGCTTGAATTTGGCATTGGATCAAGATGATTATGTTCAGGGATCCGGAGCAATTGACGTCAATTATTATATCCCTGATCTGCACGGCTGGGGAAGTTTTGTGGCTTTACAGACTATGTACCCCGAAGGTGGGTCTCTTTGGGACTTTTCTGCTGCGGAAACACTAAGCGTCTGGTTGAAGGTTGAAGAAGCTCCGGCAAGACCGGATACCGTTTTCTTCAGAATACAAATGACCGATTTGCCGCCGGGTGCTTCCGATCACGAAGTGTATGCGTATGAAAACGCAACAGCGATCGATTCAGTTTCGGACTGGTTTGAGATAAAAGTACCACTGATTGAATTACCTTCCGACGGTACAACAGTACCAAGCGATTCGGGTTTCACCCGTGTGCCGGACAATTGGGGACAACCGCAGAACGATTTGACGCTAAACCTGGAAAGTATTCGTTCACTGGAATTCGACTTTGTTACTTCCGGATGGGATCCCAATGCAAATTTGCCAGCGGATTCTGGAAAAGTTTCCCTTGATTTTGTTACATTGAAAGGAAATCGTGGCCAAGATGTAGCATACTTTAACGGATTAGCAGTTACTAACACAGTTACTGATATGTTTGGTTGGGGACAAAGCACTATTGAACTTGTTGATGGAATGGGATACGAAGAAGGCTTAAATGCCCTGAAATGGGTCATGGGAGATGAATGGAGTAATGGTTGGAGTGGAGCAGGTTTTGATCTCAATCCAATTGATTACTTACCCCGTTGGGGCACAGATTCCCTTAAATTCCATTTGAATACTCCACCAAATCTACCTGACTTAAAATTTGAATTCCAAGGTGGTGGCGGGAAATGCTACTACATTTTAACACCTGAAGCAGCAGGCGGATGGAATTATTATGCAATCCCATTAGCAGGTTTTGTCATTGACGGTGATAATCCGAACTTTGATACTACCGCAGTTAATGTATTAGGATTTATGGCAAATGGAAATGCTGTAGCAGGGACAGAAGTGTATATCGGCTCAATGGTTACAGGTAACCCTTATTTGGATGTGCTGGCTCCGAATCCTCCGGTAGTAACCCCAACCACAGCGAGTTACTATAATTATGTGACATGGCAGGACGTCCCTAACGAAACCGGTGAAAAATATGATGTCTATGCCAGTAAAGAACCGATCACGGATCTTAGCTCTACTGATGTGGATGTGGTTGCCAAAGGTATCTTGGAAGACACCCAAAGTGCCGTTCACTACCTCTATGCACCTTTAACGGATCAGGATGTGAGCTACTACTATGCAGTGGTTTGCACAGATGCCTCAGGCAATCAAAGTGAACCGGGTCTCTCAGGATTGGTAACCAATACAGCCAGGGGTATCCCTACCATTTCCTTAACGCCTCCAGCTACTGTTACACTGGATGGTGACTTGAGTGAATGGTACGATTCGGGAATTATGCCCTTTGAAATGGGACCAACCAGTAACTCATTCGGTACTCCCAACACAGTCGGGACAATAACCGATGATGCAGATGCATACGGTACCTTATTCCTGGCAGTGGATGAAAACTTCCTCTATGTTGCAGCTGATATCATTGACGACAGCTACGAAGGATGGACAGGTGAAGGAAACTGGTGGGAACACGATGTTTTTGAATTGTTCCTCGGATTATATGATCAACGCGGTGAACGTCATACCAGTATGGAGCGCGGCGCTGAACCAGATTACAAATTTGTGTTTAGCGAAGATCATATGTTTGAAGAGCTCAATGGATATGAAGTAAACAACGACGGTAGTTCCTTCTATTTTGAAGGCTTTAATCCAGATTATGCATTTGAAGCCAAATTGAGTCTTGATTCAATCGCCGGCACATCTGATGATTTGTTTATTGCGTTAAATGGTATGAGAACACCCATTGAACCAACAATTCATGATCGTGATAACGGCGCCTGGGAAGGCAATGTTGTTAATTCACCAATAAATGCTGATAATGCCTGGCAAACACCAGAAGTATGGTCATATACATTCGTTGGTGATCAGGATGGTATGGGAGTGAAACAAGGGAATGCAGTAGCTCCTGAAGAGTATTCCTTAGAAGATAACTATCCGAATCCGTTCAATCCATCTACGACGATTGTGTACCACACACCAGAAAAGGGTCAGGTCAAGCTCACGGTTTACAATCTGCTTGGACAACAAGTTATACAGATGGTGAATGGCGTTCAACCGGCTGGTGTTCATAGAATCATCTTAGATGCCCGTAATTTGTCATCCGGTATGTACATTTACAGACTTGAAGGCAAAAATTTTGTGAAATCGAAAAAGATGGTTCTTTTGAAATAGACCCTTAAGTCAGGCGGGAATGAATTCCCGCCTGACTTTTTTCATCGTAAACTTAGCATCCCAAATGAGAAAATCCAGCACGTCGTTCAAATCGCTCATATTCCTTCTTATTTATATAATTAGCCAAACGGTTTACTCACAGACCACCGGAAAGATTTCCGGTGTTGTTACTGAAAAAGGCACTGATAAACCGCTTACCGGTGCAAACATTTATATTCCTGATACTTACCTTGGAACGGTGGCTGATCAGGACGGTCATTTCTTTTTGATCAATGTGCCTCCCGGTGAATATACATTAAAAGTGTCAATGATCGGATATGCCATGACCACGGTAGAGAACGTGCAGGTCTCAATTAATCGAACGACGGACCTTAAAATTCAAATGGACCCGACGGTTTTAGAGGGTGAAAGTGTGACGGTCAGTGTAGACCCGATTTCTACGAAAAAAGACCAAACCGGTACCATGAAAAATGTATCATCTGACAAGATTGAAGCCTTACCGGTGGAAAATTTAAACGCAGTTGTTGGGATGCAGGCCGGTGTGGTGGAAGGACACTTCCGTGGCGGCCGTTTGACAGAAGTATCTTATCTGGTGGATGGTATGCAGGTAGATGAAGTTTTCGGAGGAACTAACGCGTCGGTGACCGTGGAACCGGAAGTGGTTCAGGATCTGGAAGTCATCACCGGAACCTTCAATGCGGAATACGGCCGTGCTATGAGTGGTGTGGTAAATGCGGTGACAAAAAGTGGGGGAAATCAGTTTCACGGTTCATATTCGGTTGCCGGAGCCGATTATATCACGTCCCACAATAATATTTTCATAGGTTTGGATGGTTACACTCATTACAAACTTTTCGGAGGTAACAGCAGGAATTCTCAAAATGATGAACTGTTCAGAAATAAAGACTATCGTATTCAGTTCAGCGGTCCGATCCTGAAGGACAAGATCACCTTTTTTACCAATGTTCGTTTGCAGGACAACAAGAATCACCTGAACGGAATTCGCCGTTTCAACGTGGATGATCTCAGTAATTATTATTCTGACAACCCGGCGAAGTGGATTACCGAAACTACAGGCGATAGTACTTATCAGTCCCTGAATGGCAGCAGCAATTTATCGTTTATGGGAAAATTGACTTTTTCCCTGATAAAGCATTTCCGTTTTTCGTATTTGTTTACCCGAAATAGAGATCACTGGGCTAACTATAACCACATGTTTAAATACGATCCGAACGGCATGGCGACGAATTACCGTAATACGGATTTCCAGGCGATTCAGATTAATCATATGCTTTCAAATAAGTTGTTTTATGAGCTCAAGTTCTCCCGCATGAACTCCTATTATGGTTACTATTTATACAAGAATGCCCTCGATTCTAATTATGTGGCCGATAAATACCTGGAAAGCTACGGCCCCGGATTTTTCACCGGCGGACAGGATAAAAATCACACAGAACGCTTTTCCATTGATAAGGCATTGAAATTTGACTTGACCTGGCAGGCAAACAATGTCCATAATTTTAAAACCGGTATCGAAAACACAACCCACAACATTGATAATCGCTGGCATCAAATCAGGAATCTATATTCCGGAACCGCTGACCAGGATAATCTTTACCAGCCGGTGATTTATGGTGATTCCACAGTATATGGGGATGTGTATAAAGTTGAGCCAAAAGAATTTTCTGCCTATTTACAGGATAAAATGGAATTCGAGAATATGGTGATTAATGTCGGTTTACGGTACGATAGATTTGACCCAAACACCGTTTTCCCCTCGGATTGGCGAAATCCTGCCAATCAATTATTGTTACCGGATTCTATGACGTCCGCCTATACTAAAGCTCCCACTTTTTACCAGCTCAGTCCCCGTTTAGGGCTGGCATATCAACTCGGCAAAGCAGCCGTTTTGCATTTCAGTTATGGACACTTCTTTCAAATGCCGCCTATGTATGCGCTTTTCCAGAATCATTCTTTCCTGATCGGACCGAACGATTATTCGACTACCGTCGGGAATCCATTGCTGAAACCGCAAAAAACGGTCACTTACGAAATCGGTTTGTGGCAGGAACTGAATCGTAATATGGGAATCGAGGTCTCCTTATTTTATCGGGACATCTACAATTTGTTGAGTACGAAGATCATCAGTACGTATAACCAGATTGAATATGGATTATACAGCAATAAGGATTATGGAAATGCACGCGGACTAGAGGTGAAATACGATATGAATTTTGGTAATCTAAGCGCGAATGTGAACTATACGCTTCAATACACCCGCGGGAATGCCGACTACCCAACCCAGACATTTAATCGATCCGGGAACAGCCAGGATCCCGTCAATCGTTTTATTCCCATGAGTTGGGATCAGCGCCACACCCTGAATGCCACAGTCAGCCTGAATCGGGAGCATTATGGTTTTGCCCTGACCGGCTATTACAATTCCGGAACGCCCTATTCATTTTCTCCGATCACAGAGAGTACGCTGGCCAGGATCAATTTATATCCTAACAATGACTACAAGCCTTCCCGGTATTCAGTCGATTTTACAGGACACTATGATATCGCTTTATACGGATTTCCGATTGTGTTCAGCCTTTCCGTTTACAACCTGTTTGATCGCCTGAATGAGGTAGCGGTTAATTCAGAAACCGGTCGTGCCTACACAGGCATAATCCGGGAAACCGATGTCGTTGCTCACCGCAGTAATTTCAATACCGTTGAAGATATTATTCAGAATCCGTCCATGTATGCGGCGCCACGCCTGATCAAGCTGGGTATCGGGGTCAATTTCTAATGAAGCGAATGATTACATCAAGACTGCGACTATTCTCCATTTATTTTTTCACATTTCTAACTTTGATTTACGGACAAGGACAGGAATATCAGGGACCGGACGATCCGGCCGGTGACATCGCCGCTGAACGGGAAGGCACCATGGAAGGGAATCGGGTTTACCTGTATTTCAAGAACACCACTGAACTTTCGGATTGGCCAAAAGCGAATGTGTCTAAGTGGCCCAATAATGCCAATGGGGTTAAAATGGTGGACGGTGTGGGTCTTCTGGTCGGCGGTAAAGTCTACATCGAAGATGATGGTGATCCATTTACCACCGACACGATTCCATTAACCACACCGGCTGAGATCAACGGTGCCTCGGCTGTGCATGAACTGAATTTTCTGCAAACCAGTTACCGTGAAGAAATGGACACGGATCCTACCGGAACGATCGAATGGGGCTTTTATCCTGTATTTGGCTACTTTAATGAAACCGGGGAATACCCAGCCATGAGTAACAAACCTAATTCCTGGCCGCTGAATGGCTGGCCTTCCGGAAATGGTTTGAAATGGCCCGGTGAATGGGAGGGTCGCTTTGGACGGGGTATTATCTACGCAGATATGGAAAGCTATTTTGTGGTTAACGATGCCCAGGATCAGGAATATTTGGGTCTTGAAGACAATGTGAAATATTACCCGCGCACCGGGCATTTTATTGGGGACATCAATCCCAATGTGACAATCCAAAAAGGCGATCCCTGGGGCGGAATGGGTGTTCGGGTGCAAGCCCGGGGGTTCCAGTGGAATAATCCACAAGCCCGGGATGCAATTTTCTGGGAATACTCCATTGCCAATATCTCCGACTATGATGTGACGAAAGTGGCTTTTGGGTACTGGGTTGACAATGCCATTGGCGGTGACAATGCAGACGATGAACTGGGCTATTTTGACAAGCAGTTGGACATGGCTTATTCCTGGGACATAGACGGGATTGGTCTGGGTGGTTTGCCTACGGGTTCAATGGGATTTGCATATCTGGAGAGTCCGGGATTGGCTTACGATCAGATTGATAACGACGATGACGGGCTCATCGATGAACAGCGGGACAACGAGGCGACCGTATTGGTGGGACCGACTGACGGAATAACGGATCTGGACAAGTTTTTATCCTTTTATAAAAAAACCGTTGACGACCTTCACGATCACTGGGATGCGGATGAAGACCAGGACTGGGAAGACGGAGAAGACCTGAATGGAGACGGGATTTACCAAATCTCCGAATATGCAGGAGACGATATTGGGCTGGACGGTGTAGCGCCGGGAGAAATTAATTACACCGGTCCCGATGAAGGAGAATGCAACCACAAGCCGGATTTTCTGGATGGTTATGGCTGTGAGCCCAATTTTGACGCCACCGATGTATCCGAATCGGACATGGTGGGTTTAACGGCATTTCGAATGTTTCCAGTGCAGAGTCATAGTCCGTCCAATACAACGCTTTGGTTCAAGAACGATCCGGTCATGTTTGACTTGATCACCAGCGACACTTTAGAAGAATTCGAAGGAAATGTTTCCAATCTGATTGAAGTATTTGCCTCCGGTCCCTTTCCGTTATACCAGGGACGCGTCGAACGGATTTCCATGTCCGAACTTCATTCTTATGATCCACTGACCGGTTTAAACGATGCATCCCACAGTGCCCCGGCTTTGTTTGAGTTAAAAAAGATTGTCCAGGTGATTTACGAAAAGGATTACCGCTTTGCTCAACCGCCTAAAATGCCGACGCTCACAGCAACAGCGGGAGACAATCAGGTGGTCTTAACCTGGGACGATATTGCCGACACCCGAACCCGGGATCCTTTTGTTGGCAATGTCAACGATTTTGAGGGGTACAAAGTCTATCGGGCCACCGATAAATACATGCTGGATGCGGAAGTGATCACCGATGGCTATGGAACACCCACATTTTTGAAACCGGTGTATCAATGTGATCTTGCGGACGGGAAGAGTGGATTCACCGATTTTGGTTTGATCAACGGAACCGGTTATTACCTGGGGAATGAAACCGGGATTTCCCATGTGTTTATTGATAATACCGTCCAAAATGGACGAACCTATTATTATGCGGTTGTTGCCTACGATTATGGTGCGCCGGATATTGGTCCCGGAATTGCACCCTCCGAAAACAATATTGTGATCGAGAAAGATGAAGCGGAAAATGTAATCTCCTGGGGAAAAAACGTGGCGATTGTGACACCGCATCAACCGGCCGCCGGATACATCCCGCCGGATCTTTCCGTTACTGGAAATTCGGGACTGTTGGGCACCGGTGAGATTGAACCCAGAATACTGGCATCCGGTGGATTGAAATCGGACCACCGATACAAAGTAACTTTTGGCATCGATACCCTCTACCAGGTTCCGAATTACGATCACGGAATTTTGTACACCACCGATGCAGTTAACATTTACGATCTGTCTGAAGATACAACGCTGGTCTACGCGGAAAACCCGAGTAGCTTTATTGGAAACAACCTTGTATACGACGATTCCTCCGATTATTGGAGTCTGAATCCCATCGATGGATTGGAGTCCGATGTGTTTGACGGTGTTCAAATTGTGATAATTCCCGATGCCGAGACGGCGACCTATGATAACAACAAGTCCGGGTGGAAAGTCGGCGGTTCAGGGACGGTCATGCATGTGACACCCACAGTAACGGAATCGTCATACATGCCTTGGGATTATGACATCGTGTTCACCGGAGAGGATTCGGCCTTCACCGGGATTCAGTCAAATAAATCCGGTGTTCGTGATCAAAACGGCAATGTAGTCGATCGAAATTCATTGTTAACCCATCAGGCCTTCGATTTTTATGTGGTGAATACATCTTTTGTTGATTCGGCAGGGAATTCGGAACTGATGGATATGATGGTGGTGGATGCAAACGGAAATGGCGTCTTTGATAAGTATGAAGATAAAATTTTGGTCGGTCCTCAAACCGGCAGCCGTTGGCGAGCAACGTTAATGATGATTGATTTTAACAACGGGAATGATGCCACTTATCCTCAGGTCAATGATGTGTACCAGGTGACCTTCCATCGTCCTTTCTGGTCAGGCGACACCTTTGAATTTCAGGTCAGTTCCAGTGATTCGGTAAGTCCGGCACAACTTAACAACGACATGGCCAACATTATGGTGGTTCCAAATCCATATGTGATGACTAACATGATGGAGCCGGCGGTTGCCAATCAATACTTGAATCAAAGACGAAGACTACTGTTTACACATATTCCGGCTCAGTGTACAATAAAGATTTTCACCGTAAGCGGTGTGTTGGTCGATCGGATTAAAGTGAACAACGCACCGGACAACGGTACGGTTCATTGGGAAATGCTGACACGTGAGGGACTTGAGATTGCCGCAGGAATGTACATTTATCATGTGAAATCGAATCTGACCGGAGCTGAGAAGACGGGCAAATTTGCGGTGATTAAATAGGAATCGGTATTATGAGAAAGAGCATACATTTAATCACCGGAAGTCTGATTCTTCTTTTATCCTTTGGTTCCTCGCAGGAAATCTATCGTTACGGAACCACCGGTGCGAATTTCCTGGAAATTGGCATCGGCAGCGCCGGGAGCGCCATGGGCGAAGCCTATGTCAGCGTGGCCCGGGATCTCTCTTCTATTTACTGGAATCCGGCGGGACTTGCCTTTATTAAAGGGTCGCAAGCTCAATTTATGGAGCAACCCTGGATTGTTGATATTAACACAATTTTTGCCGGGGCGGCGGTTAATGTTCCGCGCTACGGAACGTTCGCGGTTGGTCTGACCCAGGTCGATTATGGAAACATGAAGGTAACGACTTTAAGCAACCAGGATGGTACCGGTGAATATTTCACTTCCAATGATCTGGCTGCCAGTTTGTCTTTCGGACGAAAATTAGCCGAATGGTTTGCCTTCGGTGCTTCCGCAAAATTGATTCATTCTTCCATCTGGCATACCTCAGCGAACGCTTTTGCCCTGGATCTGGGCGTCACCGTACAAACCGGTTTCTTTAGCCTGACAAAGAAACAGAAGGACGGACTGACTATTGCCATGAGCATTTCCAATTATGGTTCCAGAATGAAGTACGATGGAATTGATTTGCTGAATCCAATTGATATTTCTCAGGATGAGAATGGAAACTATGGAGATGTTCCCGGACAATATCGCACTCAGGCCTGGGAATTGCCGTTAATCTTTCGCATCGGCTGTTCATGGAAACCAATATCAACCCGGACTCAATCGCTGACACTGGCGGTAGATGCGTTGCATCCCAATAATAACACGGAATCGATTAATATTGGCGCGGAATACGCGTTCACATTCACCGGTTATGCGCGGGTTTACCTACGCTCAGGTTACAAAGGATTGTACATGAATTCCTCTATTTACGGTTTAACCGAAGGGGCCGGGATCGAGCTTTACGTTCTCAGAAATCAAGCCCTAACGATCGATTATGCCTATAAAACAATGGGCTTGCTCGGAAATGTGGGTGTGTACACTGTTAGTTTCACATTCTGATTTTGATCCTCACGGGATATGATGAAACTTCGTTTCACGCTTTCAATTCTGTGCCTGTTTATCGTTGCCTGTTCACATCAAAGCCAAGAAACCGTTCCCACTCATGACATATTAGCTCAAGTTGGTAATCGTCTGATTACTAAAGATGATTTTATCCGCCGGGTCGAATATACCATTCGACCGACGTATTGTAAGGGGATAAACTACATTCACAAAAAGATCATGTTGAATTCCCTGATTGCTGAAAAGCTGTTTGCTATAGAAGGAAATCAATCCGGTTTGATGGGAAAAAGTGAACGGTTTGCCCGATTTATTCAAGGCCGAAAAGAGCAGGCCATGCGGCAATGGTATTATTACGATCAAGTTTATTCAAACGTGCAACCTGAACCGGACGACATTCAGGCCGCCTTGGCCCAATCTGGCCGTACGATAGATGTTTCCTACTTTCGTTTGCCGAATGAAACCTTCGCGCAACAAGCGCGGGATGCGCTGAATGGTGGTGTATCATTCAACGAAATTTTTTCGGTATTTGCCAATAGGGATACACTTCCACATAAGAAGATCAGCTGGTTCGATCGGGAGGAGAATGAAATCCATGATGCTCTGTTCCGGGGAGATTTAGAAAAGGGTGAAATTCTTGGTCCGCTTCAAACGGAGGACGGGACATTTTTGGTGATGAAAGTGAAGGGTTGGACTGATGAACCGACACTCACAGAAAACGAATTGAATCAGCGTCGCAATGATGTGGAAAAACGATTAAAAGAACAGAAAGCCCTAAAGGTGTATGCCCAGAAAATGGCTGCGATGATGCAAGGGAAAAAGATGCAGTTCAATGAACCGGTTTTCAAGCAATATGTAACGAAACTGGGAGATGAATTTTTTAAAGATCAAGCGTGGAAGAAGAAAAAAGTCAATCAATCGGTAGGATTTGAAGATGAGGTTGGACCTCAGGGTGTATCAAACAACCTTCCGGCCGCTTTGCTGGACCAGCCCCTGGTGCAAGTGGATGATGAGTGGTATTCGGTGAAAGAATTTGAGCAGCTTTTGCAGAGCCATCCGTTGGTCTTCCGCGAGAAGAAAATCAGCAAATCCAAATTTGCTTCAGAATTCCAAAAAGCGGTCGCCGACCTGTTCCAGGACATTGAATTAACAAAAGAATGTTATCGCTTGCATTACGATACGGTTTCATCTGTGCGGCTAAATACGGAATTATGGAAGGACTATTACGTTGCCAAAGAATATCGGAACCGAATTTTGGAGAAATCAGACCTGACTGATTCTCTCAAAACCAACGAAACGGAAGCCATTACAGAAATTTTAAATCCTGTTGTACGTCGGTTGGAGCAAAAATACAGCGATCAAATCAAAATCGACGCAGATTGGTTGAAAAATGTTTACCTGACTACAACCGATATGACGGTATTGCAGCCGCAAATGCCCTACGCCGTGGTGGTCCCGGCTTTCCCAAAAACAACAACCTATTCCCGGTTGGATTATGGACAGACCCTGTAAAATAGGCCTCATCTTTCTGTTTGGATTTGGTGGAACCATTCTGACCGGGAATACCTATAAGGGCGGTGAGTTGAGAACTCTGGCCAGTTATACTTATGGGCGGTTCGAAGTGCGGATGAAAGCGTCGGTGGGTGACGGGATTATCAGTTCCTTTTTCACTTACCATGATTTCACTGGCAGTGCCGATCAATGGAACGAGATCGATATCGAATTTCCGGGAAATCAGCCTGAAGCCGTTCAATTCAATACCATCACTGCCTATCAGGCACAACAAGTATATCTACAAAATCTTTCATTTGCTCCATCGGATTCCTTTCACGTTTATGCCTTTGAGTGGACACCCAGCTATGTGGCTTGGTTTGTTGACGGAGATGAAGTGTACCAACAAACCGGTTCCCATATTCAGGCACTGGATAAAGCCCAAAAGATCATGATGAATATTTGGCCGCCGAATAATTCGGGCTGGGTGGGAACGTTGGATCCGAATGATTTGTCGGTTTACGCTTATTACGATTGGGTAAAATACTATCTCTATGTGCCGGGAACGGGGAATACGGGAACGGACAACAATTTCATCCTCTACTGGAGCGATGATTTTGATTATTGGGATCTGAATC
>CAZJWP010000002.1:38359-39644 GCA_964549745.1 uncultured bacterium
GACAACAATTTCATCCTCTACTGGAGCGATGATTTTGATTATTGGGATCTGAATCGTTGGGAGAAAGGGAATCACACCTTTTACGGAAATCTGGCTGATTTCATTCCGGCGAATGTGGTCTTTCTGGACGGATACATGGTATTATGTCTTACCACGGCATCCAATATTGGTTATACCGGTGATCCGCTGGGTGTGGTTTCTCAAACGAGTTTACCGGTGGACTACAAACTGGGATCAGCCTATCCCAATCCGTTTAACGCTTCACTGACAATACCGCTTTTCATACCGAATGAAAGCAAGGTTCGCATTGATGTTTTCGATATTTCCGGACGGCTAATTCGAACGCTTGTAAAAGAGCAGTTTTCCGCCGGAGATTATACCTTTCATTGGAATGCTGGCGATCGCCCCAGCGGAATGTATATTCTGGACTGTCAGGTCAACCGGGAGCGGTATCATCAAAAAGTCCTACTATTGAAATGAACCGGAATCAGAATAAAATACGTAAACAATTTTGTTTTATCGGATGCTCGCTGATGATATTCATCAGTTGTGCTAATAAATCCAATCAGACGACAGAACCGGAGGATGTGATTGTTCCGCCGGAGGGCTATGAACTGGTTTGGAACGATGAATTTAATTCGGATATCATTGATACCTCAAAATGGGAGTTTGAAGTCAACGCTGACGGCGGTGGTAACAATGAGTTGCAATATTATACCGATCGTCCGGAGAATGCTTATCTGGACAGTGGCAAGCTGGTAATCAAGGCGATCCATGCCACTTATACCGGAGACGATGGTGTTCGGGACTATACTTCGGCCAGACTCCGTACCAAGTACAAGGGCGACTGGCTTTACGGACGATTTGTAATTCGGGCGAAACTTCCTGCCGGCCAGGGTTTATGGCCGGCAATCTGGATGCTACCCACCGATTGGGAATATGGTGACTGGGCAGCCAGCGGTGAAATCGATATCATGGAATTACTGGGTCAGGAACCAAACAAGGTGTACGGAACGCTTCATTATGGCGGTCCATGGCCGGATAATGTCCACACCGGCGATAGTTTCACACTTCCCTCCGGAGATTTTGTCAATGAATATCACATTTTTTCGTTGGAGTGGGAAGAAGGGGTGATGCGCTGGTATGTGGATGATTCCCTTTATGAAACTCAGACGAATTGGTACACCTCAGGAGCGGATTTTCCGGCACCATTCGATAAAAGATTTCACCTGATTTTGAACGTGGCCGTCGGTGGCAACTGGCCCGGGAATCCGGATGAGACCAC
>CAZJWP010000002.1:39744-48992 GCA_964549745.1 uncultured bacterium
TACACGGTGTGGTATATGTCCCGGGGTACCCGGGATATTTGCCTTGGGAGATTGAGGCCTCCGAAGCATTACCCGCCCAATTACGCGAACGCATTCATGCGGATATTCAGCACATCAGAGAAATTGGTTTTAATACCATTCGATTGTGGGGTGCACCAAAGGCAGTTTACCAAGAGATTAAATCAACGGATGGACTTCAAATTTTACAAACACTGTGGGTTGATTCGTCACAACCGGATTTACTGGATTCCATGTTTATCACCAGTACCAAATCGTATTTTCGTTCCGTCATCGATCGGATTTATTCCGTATACAACGATAAGACTCCACCGGTTTGCGGATACATTATTGGCAATGAAATCAGCCGGAATAGTATGTCCACGACAGGAAATCTTCATCCCGGGATGTCGTCGTTTCATGGGAATTACATTGATTGTGATAGTGTCAGTGCCGCTGAATATTTTTTAGCTGAATTGGGTGATTTTGTCAAAACATACATTAACGAAAATTATGGGGATATCCCTTTGGTCACCTATGCAAATCAGGTTCCGGATCATGACTGGATTGATGCCCCCTTCCTGGATTTTCGATCATTCAATGTGTATTCTTACGCCATAACCGATTATATCCATAACCTGTCTCCGGGAAGCGTCACCGGAACCCATTTTCAGGGGTGCATCGAATTTCTGAAAAACCAATATCCGGATATTCCGCTCTTAATCACAGAGGCGGGTTTAAGCGTTTCACCAAATGCAACTCATACCGGGCCACCTGACTATGGATACGGTGGGAACACGGAGGACGAGCAGGCGGCGGGACTTATGCAAAATTTAGAAGATGTCGAAACGGCTGAAACACCAATGGCCGGCATGGTGATCCATGAATATCTGGACGCCTGGTGGAAAAACAAGAATAATACGTTTGAACACGATCCGAACGATGTTGAAGAATGGTTCGGAGTGGTTCGCTTG
Organism: uncultured bacterium; assembly: GCA_964549745.1. GTDB lineage: Bacteria > Fidelibacterota > Marinisomatia > Marinisomatales > J089 > J089. The sequence goes on from CAZJWP010000002.1 coordinate 40,716, forward strand.
GAACCACTAAACGACTGGTATACAACCAGTGATCGCCCAATTGTTGCACAATTGGAATCCTACTTACAATAGAAAGATGAAATAGGAGGTGAGATGAACTTTTCCGCAATTGATTACACCGTATTTATCGCTTACATCATTGGCATCGTTGCGCTGGGTTTGTGGGTGTCCAAAGATAAGGAAGGACATGTTAAGGATTCGAAGGACTATTTTCTGGCCGGGAATACCTTACCCTGGTGGGCTATTGGTTCCTCCCTGATCGCAGCCAATATTTCGGCGGAGCAATTCATCGGCATGTCCGGTTCCGGCTTCGCGATTGGTCTTGCCATTGCCACCTATGAATGGATGGCCGCCCTCACTCTGATTGTTGTGGGGAAATTCTTTTTACCGATCTTTATCGAAAAGAAAATTTATACAATCCCGGAGTTTGTTGAGCAGCGATTCAGTACAAATTTGAAAACCATTCTGGCAGTGTTTTGGGTCGCTTTGTTTATTTTTGTCAATTTGACGTCGGTTCTCTTCCTGGGCGGCAAAGCGATAGATACGATTTTGGGGAACGGCGATGGCAGCATTATTTTCTACGCGATCCTGGGATTGGCTTTTATTGCGGCTGCCTATTCACTTTATGGCGGACTTTCCGCTGTGGCGTGGACGGACGTTTTGCAGGTGATTTTGTTGGTAGTCGGCGGATTAATCACATCAGTGATTGCCCTGAATCACGTAACCCCGGACGGCGGCGTTCTCAATGGACTGGCACACATCTATCATACCGCCGGGGACAAATTTCACATGATCCTTTCCCGGAACAATCCGCAATTTTTCAATCTCCCGGGAATCACAATTCTGATTGGCGGTATGTGGGTGGCGAACCTTTATTACTGGGGATTTAACCAGTATATCATTCAGCGCACGCTGGCTGCAAAATCTCTGGGTGAAGCCCAGCGCGGTATCGCTTTTGCGGCTTTCCTGAAACTGATCATTCCGTTGATTGTGGTTATTCCCGGGATTGTGGCTTACGTCATGTATGTTCAACCGGCCGGGACAGCCGTTATACCCGGGGTGAAAGAAGCATTTGCCAATGGAGCGGGAGGAATCAATTACGATAAAGCTTATCCATGGTTAATCAGCGTCTTTATTCCTACCGGACTCAAAGGTCTTGTACTGGCGGCCCTGACCGCTGCCATCGTATCCTCGCTGGCGTCAATGTTGAATTCCACGTCTACTATTTTCACAATGGATATATATAAGCCGTACTTCAACAAAGATGCGGCTGAGCATAAACTGGTGAATGTCGGACGAGTGGTGGCTTTTGTTGCTTTGTTAATTGCAATTCTAATGGCGCCCATCATGGGTAATATTCCCCAGATGTTCCAGTATATTCAGGAGTACACCGGTTTGGTGAGTCCCGGTATTTTAGCTGTATTCCTTATGGGTTTATTCTGGAAAAAAGCTACTAACAAAGGCGCAATTGTAGGCGTGTTATGTTCAATCGTTGTGGCCTTTTTGCTCAAGGCATCTATTGTTGATTTGCCCTTCCTGGACCAGATGTTTTACACAATGATCATCACGATGGTTATCATTGCCGGCGTCAGCATTACTACAGCCGAGGAAGATGACGATCCCAAGGGGATTCCGCTCCGGGCAAGCACATTTAAAACCGGGTCGGTATTTAATATCAGCGCTTATGCGATCCTGATCATCCTTGTCGTTTTGTACGCTGTTTTCTGGTAAACCCAATTAAAAAAAATCATTTATCGTAGAGACGTCAGTTATGGCGTCTCTACCTGCATTATGTAATAATCCATATATAGTTGGATGCAAACCGGAGTTTGTAACCAAAGGATGTTCCTCGTCATCCATATAGATGGAAACAACTTTTCCGAATCTTTGTAAAGAACATTGAATAGCATTAAATTTCCTTGCTGTACTCGAAACGAAAATAAGGAGTAGAATGGCAAAAGTAGGAAGAGCAATCAACGAATCCAACCGAAGTCTCAGCCGTTACCTGGAAGAGATCGGTCGGTATGAACCCCTCCCGCCGGTACGGGAAGTGGAACTGGCACAACGGATCAAAAAGAATGATATGGAAGCTCTCAAAGAGCTTACCGAAGCGAATCTCCGTTTTGTGGTTTCCGTGGCCAAGGATTACCAGGGCCAGGGATTACCGCTTACCGATCTGATCAATGAAGGTAACCTGGGTCTGATTAAAGCAGCGGGCCGTTTTGACGAAACCCGCGGATTCAAATTTATTTCCTACGCAGTGTGGTGGATCCGCCAGTCGATTTTACAAGCATTGGCTGAGCATTCACGCATTGTGCGACTGCCGTTGAACCGAGTCGGGACCATTAGTAAAATCACTAAAACCGCTGAAAAATTAGAAGCGGAAATCGAACGGTCACCGAACGAGGATGAAATCGGACGGCAGCTCGAAATGACCTCTGACGAGGTTTTGGATGCCATGCGGATTTCCCGCCGGCATCATTCCCTGAACGCACCTTTCCGCGAAGGCGAAAAGAATTCTCTCATCGATGTTATCGAAGACGACAACCAAATGTCTCCCGATGCACCGCTCATGAGTGAATCCCTGAAGGATGAGATCCGTCAGTCGCTGAATACACTGAAGGAACGGGAGCGCCAGGTGATCAAAATGTATTTTGGAATTGACCGGGATTACGCCCTGACGCTGAATGAAATCGGTGAAGAATTCAATCTCACCCGTGAACGTGTCCGGCAAATCAAGGAGAAGGCCATTCGCCGACTCCGCCATCGGTCACGCAGTAAAGCGCTGAGAACTTATCTCGGCTAATAACACCTTAAGGAGGTGAGTGAAGGTGGTCGAAGTCACCGTACGCGATAACGAAAATCTTGAAAGAGCCTTAAGGCGCTTCAAGAAAAAATGGGAAAGAGCCGGAGTGCTCCGTGAGGTGAAACGAAAATCGTTTTACGTCAAGCCCAGCGATGAAAAACGCGCTGAGCGGAAAAAGACACTTCGTCGTATTGCCCGTTTTTCCCGGCAGTAAAAATATCGACGACCCACAAAAAAGGTTCGGATTACACCGAACCTTTTTTATTTTAACCCTGTCACTTATTTTGGAGAATTGTCCATGTTGATCCGCAGCATTTCCGGGGTTCGCGGTCTCACCGCCACCCGATTGAATTCTGATACTGTCCGTGCCTATGCACGAGCCTTCCACACCGTTCTTCCCGCCGGCTCAGTCCTGATCGGGCGGGATACACGACCTTCCGGCGACCGGCTTCTTTCGGATATGGCCGAAGAACTGACCCGGCTGGGCCGGGTAGTTGTTTCCTGCGGCATCGTTCCCACACCTACCGTTCAGTTCATGACGGGAAACACGGAAGCGGTGGGCGGTATTATTATCACCGCCAGTCACAATCCCATTGAATGGAACGGACTGAAGTTTGTCCGCGGTGACGGCACCTTTTTCTGGCCGGAAGATTGTGAGCGACTGTTTGATACTGTGGACAACGATAAACCATTACCCGGTAGCGAGAAACCGGGGATATTCTGGCAGGAACGAAATGCGATCCAAAAACATGTGATCCGTGTGGTGGAGCAAAAGGTCGTTGATTTGAACGCAATCCGGAAACGCAAATTCAAAGTGGTGATTGATGCAGTGAATGGCGCCGGTTCGGAAGCTGTGCCAGGCATGCTGGAAGCGTTGGGTTGTGAAGTGATTCCCCTTTATTGTGACGGTACCGGCGAGTTTAAACGGGGGGCGGAACCCTTGCCGCAGAATTTGACGGACCTTTCGGAGGCCGTGTCAAAACACCAGGCGGATGTGGGTTTTGCCGTTGATCCGGACGCGGACCGGCTGGCGGTGGTTTCCGAAAAAGGGAAACCATTGGGAGAGGAGTACACGCTGGTTTTGGCGGCTGATGCTTATATACAAAAAACAGAAAATCCGGAACCACTGGTGACCAATCTGTCCACGTCCCTGGCATTGGAAAAACTGGCGGAGTCCTATGGCTGGACGGTTGAGCGATCAGCCGTGGGTGAGATCAATGTGGTGAAAAAGATGTTAGATATCAACGCCAATTTGGGCGGCGAAGGAAATGGCGGTGTCATTCTCCGGGGCGCCCATTTAGGTCGTGACTCCCTGGTCGGGGTGGCTATGGTGTTGCAACGGATGACCATGAGCGATGACCCGATTTCCGTAATCCACGCCGGTCTGCCGCAATTTACGATTGTGAAGTCCCGGATCGATTTGGCCGGGATTGATGCTGAGGCAGCGCTTTCCCGAATCCAAAAAAAGATTACTGATGCAGATGTCAATACAGTGGATGGACTCAAACTTTCCTGGGGTGACCGTTGGGTGCATATCCGAAAGTCCAACACGGAACCGATTCTCAGGATCTACGCGGAAGCGCCGGATCGGAAGGGTGCCGAGGAATTAGTGGAGGAGGTTAAGCAACTGGTTTAGCAGACATTCATTTGAATTTTAATGAATATTTCACACTTATTTCTAATTAAATGATTACTCATTACGTATTATGTTTTTTAACTCATTCTCACGTTTTTTATCCCGATATATAGAAAACCATGGTCTTGGGCCCTGGTTGAATCATTTTTAATCATCCCACGATCGGGATGCGCCCTTATGGGCGTAATTTACAAGGCACCATGGGATTTTTCCGTGGGACTCCATTTAACCGCAAAGAAAACTCTACCAACTGCCAATTGAAAACTGTAGGCTCTATTCTCTGTTTTCATTACTCCAAAATATAACATACTAATGATACCAACCCTCGAAAGGGTCTGCATCTTTCTCTGAATTTGAACCAGGATGCAATCTCTTCCGAGAGATGGCATCCTTATTCGGAGCAAACTCACTACTTAAAATTTGGACATTAAATCCGACTACGTTTTACTTAACTGGTCGAGCTTTGAAACTTCCCGGACGTCATGTATGGAGAATACCATGGAATAAAAACGGAGTGAACCTTCAAGGTCCCAAATTTGAATGATACTTCCATAATTTTGCACATAGTTAAATTTCTGTAGACTTTGAAGGTCGGCTGAGAATTCAAAGTTATTGCAAAGAACATTCCCGTATAGGATCAAAAAAAATAATTGACACGTCTTGTTTTTACGTTTAGATTTGAACAAATGTTAAAACAATATGAACAAATGTTCATGCTTTAAATGAATCCTGACAACACCATGACCCTCGTGGAAACAGCCCGGCTGTACTACGAACACAATCTCAGTCAACAGGCTATTGCCCAGCGGTTGGATATCTCCCGTCCCGGCGTTTCACGCCTGCTCCAAAAGGCCCGGGATAAAGGAATTGTCACCATCAGGATCAATGATCCGTCTGAGCGGGGAACCAGGCTGGAAGCGCTGTTGCAGGAACGCTATAATCTTAAGAAGGTATATATCGTCCCTTCGGATCCGGACTACCGCGTTGTGCAATTACAGTTAGGCCGGGCGGCGGTACGCTTCCTGGATGAAACAGTCAGTGACAACATGGTTCTGGGTGTATCCTGGGGAACAACTTTGCAGGAAGTGGCCCGCCAGGTAAAGCGGCGCGATCTGAAAAACACTTACGTGGTTCAGTTAAACGGTGGTATTTCCCGGGCGGAATATGACACCCACGCCAGCGAAATTGCCCAGACCATCGGTGTCCGCTACAATGCAATCCCTTATTTATTGCCTTTACCTGCCGTAGTGAGTGATCCCGAAGTCAAATCCGCCATCCTTTCCGATAAAAACATGGCCCGTACTTTGGACCTGGCCCGGAAAGCCAGCGTGGCCTTATTCACCGTGGGCTCTTTCAGTACCAAATCGGTGCTGGTGAAAGCCGAATATTTTGAGCCTGAAGAAGTTCAGGGATTATTAGAGAACGGAGCGGTCGGTGACATTTGCAGCCGTATATTAAAAAAGGACGGAAGCATCTGTTCCAAAGAATTGAATTCCCGTACCATTGGGATTGAACTCAAAGATTTAAAGAATAAACCATACTCCGTGGCTGTGGCCGGGGGACCGGAAAAGGCCGAAGCCATCCGGGCCGGACTTTTAGGCCGCTGGTTCAACACCCTGATTACCGATGACAACACAGCCAAAGTTTTACTCACTGAATCCGGAGAAGACCAATGAGCAGGAAACTGACTATTGCCATTGGTGCCGATCATGGCGGCGTGGCCCTCAAAGATGACCTTCTAAAACATCTGACCGGCCACAACCTGATCGACTGTGGAACCAATGATACAAGTGCCGTTGACTATCCGGTCTTTGCGGCCAAAGTAGCCCGAACCGTGGCCAGTGGTGAAGCGGATTTTGGGATTATGATCGACGGAGCCGGGATTGGCTCCGCCATGGCGGCCAATAAAATTCCCGGTGTTCGCGCCGCCTTGTGTTATGATGTGAGCACAGCCCGGAACGCCCGGGAACACAACGATGCCCGGGTTCTGACCTTAGGCGCCGGACTTATCGGTACCGCCCTGGCCAAACAAATTGTAGACACTTTTATTCACACCGAATGCACCGTAGAACGTCATCTAAAACGAGTGGACATGATTAATCAACTTGAAACTGAGCCAACCCAAAAGCCGGCCATGCAGCCGGTATCCAGCCAACCTGAACCGTCCAAAGCGCCGGAGTTATCCGCGGATGATCTGAACCGGATCGCCGATCAGGTGACGACAATTTTGGGGAATGTTTTTCCTCAAACCACTGAATCATCTGCTGCCGGAGAAAAGTCCTTCCGCTGCGGTGTGAGTGTGGACAAAGAGCCGGACACCTACCGCCGCTTCATGGACTTTGGTGTCGGTCGTATCGGCATCCATGACGGCGCCGAATGCAATGCCGTCCCGGAAGACATTGCCCGTTGTATCGATCACACCATTTTAAAACCGGATGCCACCGAAACCGATATCATTCGTATTTGCAAGGAAGCAAAGGACAATCATTTTGCCTCCGTTTGCATCAGTCCCAGTTATGTCAAAATAGCGGCCCGTGAGTTGGCCGGTTCCGATGTGGAAGTTTGTACCGTGATCGGATTTCCCTCCGGCGCCCATACACCGGAAATCAAGGCCATGGAAACGCGTCAGGCGATTCGCGAAGGGGCCAAAGAAATTGATATGGTCATCAATGTGGGCGCTTTAAAAAGCGGGAATGATGCTCTGGTATATCGCGACATTCGCGCTGTAACCGAAGCCTGTGAGGACGGCGGCGCCATCTGCAAAGTCATTATAGAAGCAGCTCTGCTCACCGATGAAGAAAAAGTGCGGGCCTGTGAAGCAGCCCGGAAAGCACGGGCTAATTTTGTCAAAACATCCACCGGGTTTGGTCCCGGCGGTGCCACCGCTGAAGATGTGGCCCTCATGCGATCCGTGGTGGCCCGAGACGGGATGGAAGTGAAAGCGGCCGGGGGTATTCGGTCTTATGAAGACGCCAAAAAAATGGTGGAGGCGGGCGCGTCACGCATCGGCGCCAGCGCCGGAATTGCGATTTTAAAACAAGCCCGTGAAGTGACGGTCTCACAGTAAGGAGGACGACGTGGATTTACGCGCCTATGTATTTCTGGATAATTTGCAACCGCAATATGCGGCTTTTTTGGGAACCATCGCCCAGGGCTTTTTACCCATTGCCGGGATGGCGTCCCTTTATGTTGAAATTTCACCGGGGATCGAAATTAATCGCATCACCGATATTGCCTTAAAATCCACTCATGTAACCCCCGGGATGCAGATCGTGGAACGACTGTATGGAATGCTGGAAATTCATTCTGAGAGCCAAGCTGATGTCCGTCAGGCCGGTCGGGCCATCCTGGATGCGTTGGATTTGAAAGAAGAAGATCGCTGGAAACCGAAAATTTTTTCCAGCCAGATTATACGCCGTATTGATGATCACCAGACCCAGCTCATCAATCGCATGCGCCATGGGAATATGATTGTCCCTGGCGAAACCCTTTATGTAATGGAAGTTCAGCCTGCCGCTTATGCTGCCCTGGCAGCCAATGAAGCGGAAAAAGCGGCTGAAATCAATATCCTGGAAGTTCGGTCCTTTGGAAGCTTTGGCCGGATTTATCTGGGTGGAGAAGAACGTGATATTGAGGTCGGATGGCAGGCCGCCGTAGCCGCCATCGAAGGTGTTACCGGACAAGAGAAACATTCATAAACAATACACATCTGGAAAACGAATGAATCATTATTACAACATGTCCGATTCCCGGGGAAGGGACTCAATCCCGTTTGCTCTCTTAGACATGAACACCGAATTAAACATATTCAATAAACAAAACCTATTATCCTAAC
>CAZJWP010000002.1:49092-56177 GCA_964549745.1 uncultured bacterium
CAAAACCTATTATCCTAACTGATTGGAGGAAATCCATGGCAGAAGCACTAGGAATGATCGAAACCCGCAGTTTCCCGGCCGTTGTTGAAGCGGCGGATGCGATGGTTAAAGCAGCTAAAGTTGAACTGGTGGCTTACGAAAAAACAGGCGGTGGACATGTGTCCGCCATAATTCGCGGCGATGTAGCTGCAGTGAAAGCGGCCTGTGATGCCGGCCGTGCCGGCGCATCCCGCGTTGGCGAAATTGTGGCTGTTCATATTATTGCACGTCCGCATGCAAATGTGGATGAGGTGATGCCCATTAATCGTCCGGCAACTAAACCCAAGAAGTAGTTCGGATGATCTTAGCCAAAGTGGTAGGAACGCTGGTTTCAACTCAAAAAGAAGCCAGTCTGGACGGACTCAAGTTCCTGATTCTCCAACCGGTTGATCTTAACGGTAAACTTGGCGGCGGCACAGTTGTCGCCGCCGATGCCGTGAGCGCCGGCGTGGGGGAGATGGTTCTGTTCGCTACCGGCAGTTCCGCCCGACAGACCGTGAAAACCGACAAACGTCCCTGCGATGCCGTGGTCATGGCTATCGTGGACAATTGGGAAGTGGGCGGTGAAATCCGCTATAAAAAAGGGGTGGATGATTAAACGGTATTTGCTTGATTTGAGTGAACCTGTCATGCTGAGCCAGTCGAAGCACGACAGGAAGTGACAGATTATCAAGTCACCCTTCGATCAGTCTCCGCGCCTATTCGTCGCTTCGGCGGACGGGCAAGCTCAGGGTGACATGATTTGTAAAATTTCAGGCAAACCGATTAATCCAAACCCGAAGGGAGCGTTATGGCCTTATTGACCCAGGAACAGGTTGAACAAATTGCAGCCCGGGTGGCAGCGAATCTGAACAGACCGGAACCGACCGTCGTTCCACCGCCGAAATCTGCGCCGAATCCAACCACTGGAACACCGTCCGGGAAAGGAACCTTTCCCACCGTAGATCTGGCCGTGAAAGCCGCCGCGAAAGCTTTCACCCAATTAGGTGGGATGACGCTGGAAAAACGGACCGAAATCATCGACCGCATACGGGCAAAGATGGGGGAACATGCGGTGAAACTGGCTCAGCAGGCCTATGAAGAAACCGGCCTTGGACGCGTGGATGACAAAATCCTGAAGAACCAGTTGGTCACCGAGAAAACACCGGGACCGGAATTCATCAAGCCAAAAGTGGAAACCGGCGATCGGGGACTAACCCTGATGGAATACGCGCCTTACGGTGTCATCGGAGCCATAACACCCTGTACCAATCCCACGTCCACGATCATTTGCAATACGATCGGCATGGTGTCCGCCGGGAATGCAGTGGTATTCAATGTGCATCCTACGGCTAAACAGGTAAGCATCCGGACGGTGGAACTGATTAACGAAGCCATTCTGGAAGCAGGCGGCCCCCTGAATCTGGTGGTGACCGTCGGTGTCCCGACAATAGAAAGCGCCCAGGAATTGATGCAGCATCCCGGTGTGCGCCTATTGGTGGTGACCGGTGGTGAAGCGGTGGTGAAGGCCGCCATGCGGAGCGGCAAACGGGCCATCTGTGCCGGACCGGGAAATCCCCCCGTGGTGGTGGATGAAACCGCCGACATCGAAAAAGCCGCCAGGGATATTGTTCGCGGTGCTTCCACCGACAACAATATTGTCTGTGTGCTGGAAAAAGAAATTTTTGTGGTGGAAAAGGTAGCCTTCGAACTGACCTCCGCCCTGATGCGGCATTCGGCCGTGGTGCTGAAAGAACACCAGGTGGCGGAACTTGAGAAGGTCATTTTCACCAAAACAAACGGACCGCGCCGACCGGGCGTGATCAATAAAGATCTGATTGGGAAAAGTGTTCAAACCATACTGGGAAAGATCGGGATGCAGGTCGGTTCTGATATTCGTCTGGCGGTGGCGCCGGTGGATGAAAATCATCCGCTGGTCTGGACCGAACAGATGATGCCCGTCATACCGCTGGTAACGGTTCCCAACGCGGACCTTGCCATCGACCTGGCCAAGGAAGCAGAACACGGATTCGGACATACGGCCGTGATGCACTCCCTCAACCTGGACAACCTAAGCCGTATGGCCCGGGAAATGAATTGCAGCATTTTTGTAAAGAACGGTCCTTCCCTGGCCGGGCTGGGTTACGGAGGCGAAGGGCATTGCTCCTTTTCCATTGCCAGTCCCACCGGCGAAGGACTAACCAGTCCCATCAGTTTTTCCCGGGAACGGCGTTGCGTGCTGGTGGATCACTTCAGGATTGTTTGAAGTCTCTAGTTTTAAAGGTGACGGTTTAAGTGAAGAATTCTAAGTTAAAAGTTCAAAGTGAAAGGTTAAAAATGGATGCCACACATCAGGGATCACACTTTCGAAATAGAACCCTTGAATTCTTCAATTTTCAATTCAAGGTTATGAGTTTATATTCGAGGAACCAACAATGACCGAATCTCAGCCTCCGAAAAAAGAATCATCCTATCCGGCCATCGCGCTGTTGGAATACGATTCCATCACCGCCGGACTATTGAGCGCCGATGCCATGATCAAGAAATCGCCCATACGGGTGATGAAGTCGGGTACGGTCCATAACGGGAAATACCTGGCGCTCATCGGCGGGACCACAGGTTCCGTGGAAGAAGCCTACAAAGAAGGCTGTACGGTGGGAAGCGACTCATTGGTGGATCACGTTTTTCTCCCGCGAGTGGATACGCAGGTCCGGGAAGGTGTCCTGGGAATCAGGCGAATTTGCAAAGGACCGGCGTTGGGAATTCTGGAAAGCAAAACGGTGGCCTCCTGTATCAAAGCCGCTGATGCGGCGCTGAAAGGAACGGTGGTGGATCTGGCGGAAATCCGCCTGGCGGATGATCTGGGCGGGAAAGCCTTTGCCCTGTTTACGGGCGAACTTTATGAAGCGGAATCTGCCCTGGAGATTGCCTGGCAAACCGACCCTCAAAAACAATTCCTGTTGAAAGATACATTAATTCCTCACATACACCCGGAAATGGCGGACCAGGTGAATGCTACGTCCTGGTTCTCAAGGCTGCCACTAAAACCGCTTGAAGGTGGTGAACGCTAAATGAAGCTTGGCCGCGTTATCGGAACGGTGACACCTGCCGTTGTTTATGACGGACTGGAAGGCTGGCCCATGCTTCTGATTCAGGGTTTGGACAAACATTCGAAGCCGAAGGGTGAACCGTTTGTAGCTGCCGATACAACCCGTATGGCAGGACCAGATGAATTGATTTACTACGAAAGCAGCCGTGAAGCGGCCTTGGCGTTGGAGCCCTGGTTTGTACCGGTGGACAGCGCCATTATCGGTATTGTGGATGAACTGCACTTGCTGGAGGATGAATCATGATCCTGGGCAAGGTGAGCGGAACCATTCATTCCACCATCAATCATCCGTTCTATGATAATCGGAAATTACTGATGGTGGATAAACTGGATAAAAACCGGAAACCCACCGGCGATTACCTGATTGCCGTGGACTGGGTGGATGCGGGCGCCGGGGAAACGGTATTGGTGATCGATGAAGGCAACTCCGCCCGGCAAATTGTGAACGATCCGGGAGCGCCGATCCGGTCGATTATTGTGGGGGTTGTGGATGAAGTGGAGATTATAAGCTGAATATTAATATTTGAATTTTCATTTTTTATTAAGGGGCAGTCTATAGCTGCCCCTTAATATTAAGCTGTTTAGGTAAAGATGATCGACGCCCCTGCTGATTTCTCATAAAACTGACCCACGGTCAACACATCTTCAACCTGCGGGACCAGATCATCCTTAGTCAGTTTGAACATATCCATGGCCAGTTTGCAGGCGTACAGGTGGCCGCCGGCATCAGCGATCATTTCCAGGAACTCATCCACTTCCGGAATGTCCAGTTTTTCCATTTCACTTTTCATCATGGATGAAGCCATGGCGGACACACCGGGAATGGCGCCCAACAGAGTTGGAAGCGGTGCGGTGATCGGCATTTTCATCATGGGCATGGCCAGATTCAGCGACGGATTTCCCACCGTGGCCACTTTCAACTTTTTTACCATGGATTTCATAATGGCGTTTAATCCGAAGAAAGTAAAGAAGATGGATGCATCCATCCCTTCCATGCGGGCGCCGTTGGCCATGATCAGAGCCGGGTAGACTTCATCCAGGCCGCCGTGGGAGCAGATGATGGATACCTTTTTAATGGGTTCATATGTATTATCACTCATAGTGGATTCCCCCGATTAGATGCATCCCTGGGGTTTTTTCAAACCGGCAATGCGTGCGGCTTTCTTGGCAGGTCCCCCGGGAAAAAGTTCATAAAGTTCTTTGGTCGGTACAACGCCTGATTTATTCAATTTCCGAATCGAAGGCGCTGTTCCGCTGGATTCAAACTCGCTCCGGAAATAGGCGATAATTTCTTTGTGCCGGTCGGTGAGTTCGTCCAGTCCTTCTTCTTTCGCCAGTTCTATGGCTATGGCCTCATTCCAAGCGGTATGATCCGTCATAAATCCTTCGTCATCCACTTCGACTGTATAACCGGCAATGTCCTTTGTTGCCATCATTTACTCCTTTTCTATTTCATTCATATTATTGGTAGCGTGGGCAATATTTTTGATAAAGGTCATGAGAAATCCAAGCCCGCGTTTCATTTCGGGAGTGTTCAATTCCCACATCGCTTTGAATACAGAAATATCTTTGACATGCTCCAGATCGATATGCCGGTAGATCTGCACCGCATTGTTGATCGCTTTCAGCATGTCCGGTTGGGTTAAACCCTTGACCGTCTCAAGGATGGTCACCACATTATCGGCCAGTTGCTCCACATCGTCCACGGTGAAATGTTGAACAATCTTATCCAGAACATGGGTCATTTCACGGAAGAACTCAAAATATCCGCGCTGGTCCACTTCGTCCAATTTGTACAAAGTGTCATTGAAGAGACTCTGACCGATCGGTTTTATATCCTCAATGAAACCAACCGTGCTCTCCAGTTTTTCCATCATCCCAATAATATTGTTCGTGTTCCGGAGCAGTTTTTTGACCAGGTAGATGAAATCCCCCGTTTGTACGAAGGGCGCCACATCTTCCAGTTCGACAACGGCCGTATCGAAGGCGTCTTTTGCTATAATTGATAAATCGCTTTTTAATTCTTCCATCTCCTGCCGGTGCCGGCGCTGATAGTCCAACTCCTGGGAAATGGCATCCAGTTTGGTCTGGATATCGTTGAGTTGGGTTGCAAGAACATCCGTCGTCATGTCAGGCTCGCTTTCCGGCCATCATCATCTGGGATTCGATCGGTAGTTCGGCGCCTTTAAGCAACAGGTTCCAATACATCCACCGAAACATCATTTTACCGTAGTGATTCATTTTGGTCTCTTCCAGCAGGGAAAAGGGACCCACACCCGGAAGGGGGAACTTCCCGGGCAGGGGTTCGGTGTCGTAGTTGAAGTCGATCAGGATTCCTTTTCCAAAACCGGATTCGATGTAACAATTGGCATGACCGTCGAATTGGGCCCTGAGCGGTTGTTCGTCGATATAACTCAGGAGATTTTCAAATAAAATCTCCGATTGAAAATGTGCCACGGACCCGGCTTTTGAGCTGGGTAGATTGGTGGCATCGCCGATAACAAAAATATTTTCCCATTTTTCCGACTGGAGTGTGTGTTTATTGGTAGGAATAAAATTGAGTTCATCGCCCATTCCGGAACGGGCGATCACATCGTCCCCCATATTCGTTGGGATGGTCACCAGCAGATCGTAATCGACTTCCTTTTCATCCCAGGAAACGATCTTGTTATTTTGGTGATCCACGCGAGCAATGTTGAAATCGGTAGTGAGACCGATATTCTTTTTATCCAGGAAATCGCCGAATACCTGAGCCGCTTTTGGTTTGGTAAATGCACCCGGTAAAGGTGTGACAAACTGAAGGTCCACTTTATCCCGCATGCCGCGATCCGTGAACCACCAGTCGGCCAGGAAGACAAATTCAAGTGGCGCCACGGGACATTTGATCGGCATCTCGGCAATGTTCAGGACCAGCTTTCCGCCTTCCCAGTATTTCAGGAATTTGGCCAAGGCAGTGGCGCCTTCAAACGTGTAAAAATCAAAGATATTCTTATGCCAATGATCTTCTTGCAAACCTTCGATTTCAGCGGGATTGATCTTGGATCCGGTGGCAACGATCAGAATATCGTAGTTCAGTATTTTCCCGTTTTTGAGCTTCACTTGGTTTTTATCAGGCAGAATAACATCGATTTCCGATTGAACCGCATCGATCCCGGTGGGGAAAAAATCTCGTTTGGGCTTAACCACATCCTTTGGCGAATAGATTTCAAAGGGAATAAAGAGAAAACCCGGTTGATAATAATGGGTCTCGAATTGATCGATGATGGTAATGTGCCAAGTCTTTTTATCCAGTACAGGTTCCAGTTTATTGAGCATCATTGTCCCGGCGGTTCCGGCGCCAAGTATGACTAATTTTTTCATGATTTATTCTCCGAAATTTGATTCGTGTTTTCCAGTATCTTAAAAATCGACTTGACGTCGACACATTTATTGGGGAGTTGATAGACATTGCACACCCGGCAATCTTCGTTCTTGCAGGCTTCACCTTTTTGGGATACTTCCCAGCAGGGTTTATTCGAGAGCGTATACGCTTCGCAATACTCGCGATCTTTCGCGGTGCAAGGTCGGATCAACCAACAGGGCACTTGGGCAAACATGGCTTTGATCCCGGCAATATTCAGACCCATCTCATCCAGGTATCGGCGAATACATTTTATACGCCGTATGTCGGCTTCGGAGTACAAGCGCCGGTTGGTAGAGGTCTTGTAGGGAAGGATTAAACCCAAATCGACATATTGCCGCAGGGTATAGACAGATGTGTTGGTGAGTTGGGCAGCGACACGAAGGGGGTACACAGGAGAGGTGTGATCAATTTCGCCGGTGACTTTCATTTCTCGTCTTTGTCTTTCTCATTTTGGCAGATTCAGATTTAATATTCTGCAATGTCTGCTGCAGATTTTCTGCTATAATCGCAGCAGAAATTACGGGGTCATTATTCAGATGTCAAGATAATAAGATA
>CAZJWP010000003.1:0-54625 GCA_964549745.1 uncultured bacterium
CGCTTGGTAAAAACCAGCACAAAGTCAAAAACAAAAGTGCCCGGGACTGGACTCGAACCAGCACGGTTTCGCAACCACTAGACCCTGAACCTAGCGTGTCTACCAATTCCACCACCCGGGCATATTTTGATCAAAATTCCGAAAGAATTTTGGAATTCCAATGAACATCTCTTCAAAAAGCGGGCGAAATTACTTTCCTGATTCTTCATGCTGCAAGGATTAACCTTGTTCGCCAAGAGGGCAAAATAGTATTTTTTCGGCTATCATGGCTGACCAAAATTCCATTGTAACCCAAAATCGCAAGGCACGTCACGAATATCATCTTTTCGATAAGTTCGAAGCCGGACTGGAACTGGTGGGCAGCGAAGTGAAAAGTCTAAGGGAGGGACGCGCCAATCTGAAGGATTCTTACGTGATTATCCGCAGGGGCGAAGCCGTACTGGTGAGTGCGCATATCAGTCCCTATTCCCACACCGGATTTACCGGGCACGAGCCCGATCGCGACCGGCGCTTATTGCTCAATAAGCGGGAAATTCTGAAGATCAATCAAAAGATTTCCGAAAAGGGATTTACAGTGATCCCGCTAAAGATTTATTTCAAGAACGGTTGGGCAAAAGTGGAAATTGCTGTCGCCAAGGGGAAAAATTTTTATGATAAACGGGATGCCCGCAAAGCCAAGGATGTGGAGCGGGACACCCAACGGCAATTGAGGAATTATCGATGACATTTTTACCGATCGAAGAACAGATGAAGCTGATCCGTCGCGGGGCGGAAGAAATTATTCCCGAAGAAGAACTTGTCGCCAAACTAACGGATAGCCAAAAAGAAGACCGTCCCCTGAATATTAAGCTGGGTTGCGATCCCAGCCGACCTGATCTGCACATCGGTCACGCTGTTGTTCTTCGCAAATTGCGGCATTTCCAGGATTTGGGCCACCAGGCCATCCTGGTGATTGGCGATTTCACCGCCATGATCGGCGATCCTAGTGGCCGCAACAAAACCCGGCCGCCACTGGAGTTGGAGGAAGCGCGTGAAAATGCAAAGTCTTACGTGGAACAAGCGAGCGTGATCCTGGATATTGATAAGCTCAAGATCGTCTATAATTCCACGTGGCTGAATGCCATGAATTTCCGGGATGTGATCCGACTGGCCAGCAAATATACGGTAGCGCGGATGATCGAACGCGATGATTTCACCAAACGGTTTCAGTCGGAAATACCCATTTCTATCCACGAATTTCTTTATCCATTGGCACAAGGCATGGATTCGGTGGACCTCCATGCGGATGTGGAACTGGGTGGTACCGACCAGAAATTCAATTTGCTTGTAGGGCGTGATCTCCAACGTGAATATGGTCAGAAGCCGCAAGCGATTCTTACGGTTCCGCTTTTGGAAGGAACCGATGGAGTGGAGAAGATGTCCAAATCATACGGAAATGATATTGCGCTCCACGACTCGCCTAAAGATATGTATGGGAAAGCGCTTTCGATCTCCGATGGTATGATCGATAAATATTTCGTTCTGGCAGCCGACGCAGACGAAGAGAAAATGAAGTCAGTCCGGGAACGATTAGCGGATAATTCCGTAAATCCGCGGGACGTGAAACGGGAATTGGCCCGGGATCTTGTGACGCTGTATTATGATGAAGGCGAAGCGAAAAAAGCAGAAGCAGAATTTGACAGAATTTTTATCCATAAAGATGTCCCGGTCGATATGCCGGAATATCAGTTTATTAAACCCATTTTGTTGGTGGACTTACTGGACAAAGTAAACCTGGTGTCCAGTAAAAGTGAGGGTAGACGCTTAATCAAGCAGAAAGCGGTGCGGTTGAACGATGAAGTGTGCACCGACATCCAACAACAAGTTGAGAAAGGGGTTGAAGACCTGGTCATCAAGGTCGGTAAGCGCCGATTCCTAAAGGTGATATTCTGATGAAAATAAAACGGGCGATATCCCTCCTCACAACGCTCTTCTTTTTCACATCCTGCAGCGTTCAAACTCCAAAACCAAAATTGGTGGTCTTCATGGTTCTGGATCAATGCCGTCCGGATCTGATTACGCGTTACTCACCGCTTTATACCGGCGGATTGAAATGGATTGAGGATCATGGATTGTATTGTTCACAAACCTATCACGCCCACGGCTACACAGCCACAGGTCCCGGGCATTTCACTCTGGCGTCAGGACAATATCCCGGACCTGCCGGAATTCTTGGTAACGACTGGTGGGATCGGAAAGAGCGTCGCAGTCGCTACTGCGTTGAAGATAATCAGGCCAAGATTGTTGGCGGTGAAGGCACAGGGCGGTCTTATCGCCGTTACAATACCACCGCCTTTGGCGATTGGCTAAAAGCGTCTGATCCCAAATCGAAAGTGGCAAGCGTGGCCGGGAAGGACCGCGCGGCCGTGTTCTCTGGTGGAAAACATCCTGATTTCGCCTGCTGGTATAATTGGGACGGCCATTTCGTTACCTCCGATTACTACGCGGATGTGCTTCCGGACTGGTTGCAGGATTTAAACAAAAGCCTCCATGTGGAGACTTACAAGGATTCGGTTTGGACTAAGTCGCTACCGGACTCGGTTTATTTGCAGTACGCCCGGGAGGACAATTTTCACGGGGAAACGGATACTTATAAAAAGGATCCATATTCTCCGGTTTTCCCGATTGGATTCGATCCTGCATCTGATGCTACCGACAAAATCGGCGGCACACCGTGGCTGGATCAATTCACTCTTGAAGCTGCTCAAGCGATGATTGAAGGTGAAGGTTTAGGAAAAGATTCACATACGGACATTGCCTTTATCAGCCTGTCGGGTGTAGACATTATGGTTCATTATTTTGGGCCATGGTCGCAGGAAGCGATGGATAGTCAAATTAAGTTGGACAAGCACTTGGGGAAATTCTTTCACTGGTTGGATGAAGAAATTGGGCTGGAAAATGTTTTAGTTGTTCAAACCTCCGATCATGGCGGGTTACCCTTACCCGACTATCTGAAAAAAGTCAGACACCTGGATGCCGGTCACATCAATCACAATGTGTGGAAAGCCACGACGAATGCACTTCAGAAGGAAGTCACCGAACTGACCGGGATACCCCATTTGCTAAAGGTCTTTTCCACACGATTCTTTATCGATGATTCCTTAATACAACAAACTTCGGTTCCACGAACCAAGATTCTGAATTTGATCGATGCCTATTGTGACACCGTCACCGGGGTGTCCAGGATTATGCATAAAGATGACATTCTCAACGCTACTTCCGAAGATTCTATCTTATTCGCCATGCGTCATTCCATGAATCCGGATGGACCGGATGCCTGGGCTCTGGAAAAACGCAATTGGGTCTGGAAATATCCGTATGGAACCAGCCACGGTACGCCTTATTCTTATGATCAACATGTGCCCTTGTATTTATGTCGTCAATCGACTCAGGCATCGGAATTTTCCGATAAGATCCATACGGTGGACATCGCTCCGACTTTGGCGCGCTATTTGGATATTAAACCGACACACCACGTTGACGGTCATGTTGTGACTGAGTTGGTGCATAATTTGAAAGGAAATTGAATGCTTCAGGTCAATTCAATACGAAAAGCATTTCAGAATACAGTTGCTGCTGATGATATTTCGTTTTCTGTAAATCCCGGTGATATTTATGGTCTTCTGGGACCAAACGGCGCCGGGAAAACCACAACGATCCGGATGCTCATGGGTGTGATCAAACCGGACTCCGGGTCGATTACTCTGGATGGAAAAGATATTGATCTCACTCCAAGACGCAAGTTTGGATATCTTCCGGAAGAAAGGGGTTTGTACCAGAAAGAAAAACTTGGCCATGTTTTGAAATACCTGGGAATGCTCAAAGGGGTTCCCTCTTCCGAAGCGGATGAAGTGATCGATCAATGGTTGGAACGGTTCGAATTAAAAGAATATGCCCATCGGAACATCCGGGAACTTTCGAAGGGAAATCAGCAAAAAGTCCAGTTTATCGCCACGCTGATGCATAAACCTCAGGTCGTGATTCTGGATGAGCCCTTTACCGGACTGGACCCGGTGAATCAATTGCTGATGAAAGATATTATCCAGGAATTAAGCGGTGAAGGCGTTTCCATCCTGTTTTCCACACACCAAATGGAGCAGGTGGAGAGGTTGTGCAACCGAATTTGCCTGATCAACAATGGACGGATTCTGGTCGAGGGCGATATTCAATCAGTGAAAGCGCGGCACAAAAAACGCAATGTGGATATCACGTTTGAAGGCCAGTTGGAGGAACGGGATTTGGCCGGCGAAATGAATGAGATTAAGCTGGATGGAAATCGTCTCAGGGGTTCATTGAAAGCGGATTCACAATCATTTTTAAAATGGATATCCGACCAGGTGAAAATCCGGTCCTATTCGGTTACACCGCCTACTTTGGAGGAAATATTCATTGCGGAAGTCCGGGCGTCAGGTGAAAGAGGTGCAGCATGATTTGGCAAGTATTTAAATGGGAATACCTCCGGCGTTTGAAATCGAAGTTATTTTTATTCACCGCTGTGATCATTCCTTTATTTGTGATGGGCGCCATGATTTTGCCGTCGATGTTGATGAGCGGGGAAAGTACGGAGAAAACCAATATCGGGCTTTATGACGCAACCAACGGGTTGGGAATGTCATTTGTTGACCAATTACAAACGGATTATAAACTGAAAAATGGCGAACCGGAATTCAATGTGGACATATCCGATTCTCAGGACGAATTGAAAACCAGGTTAACAAACAAAGATATTTCAGCTTACATCGTATTCCCGGATTCCATGCTGGAAAACAATCAGGCCGGTTTGTATGTGCGTTCGGCCAGCAATTTTAAAACAGGCGATGCCCTGAAGCGCACTTTAAATAAAATTGTGATGAACCAGCGATTGGAAAAATATCACCTGGATCCACAGGTCATCCAAAATGTAACCAAACGGGTGTATCTCAACACATACCAGATTTCCAAGGAAGGGGAAACCAATAAAACCAACGAGCTGGTTGATTTCTTTTTCCCGTTTATTTCGATGATGATTCTGTACATGACCATTTTGTTTTCAGCACAGATTTTACTCAGGAGTGTCATTGAAGAACGGTCATCACGCATGGTAGAAATCCTATTGTCCACCTTAACCCCTGACGATCTAATGAAAGGGAAGATTTTTGGTCTGGGCGCTCTGGGAATTACCCAACTCTTCTTCTATCTTTTTGTGGGGTCGGTTGTGGCCACTTATCAGGGCATGAATGTATTCAATGCAAATTTCATGATTACAATGGTGGTGTTTTTCCTGTTGGGATTTATGTTTTACGCCGCCATTTTTGCGGCGTTGGGCAGTGTCTTCGATTCCGAACAGGAAGCGCAACAAATTTCGGGAATGATCTCATTGATCATGGTGGTGCCCATTGCGCTTTCCACCTATTTCATCACCAATCCGACCGCTTTGGCGACGAAAATCCTGACATTCATTCCGCCGATCACGCCTTTCCTGATTATCCTCAGGGCAGGAACGTCCACTTTGGAAATTTGGGAACAGGTGACGGCCGCAGTAATTATGCTCTTGTCCGTCTGGGTGATTATTAAACTGGCGGGAAAGGTTTTCAGGACATCAATTTTGTTGTACGGAAAGCGTATCACATTTTCGGAGATCATTCGCTGGATTCGTTCCTGAGTTATACGATCCGGTGATATTCATAGAAAATTCCGAAATGGTGTAACCTTTTACAATTTTTGTATCGAAAATACCAAAGATCAAAATGGTAAATTCGGAGAAAAGGTTACATCCAATTCGGGTTATCGAGTAAATTTGGTTCAGCCAAATTTTGTTACATTACAAGAAAAAGGAGAATCCATGGCAGAAAACATATTCGAATTTACTGATCAAAATTTCGAATCTGAGGTTCTTCAATCTAACAACCCGGTATTGGTTGATTTTTGGGCGGAATGGTGCGGTCCCTGTAAAGTGATCGGCCCTGTGGTTGAAGAAATTGCAACAGATTACAAAGATCAGATAAAGGTGGGGAAGTTGAATGTGGATCATAATCAACAGACAGCGATGAAATACGGCGTTCGAAGTATTCCCAGTTTATTGGTCTTTAAAGATGGGACGGTTTATAACCAGATCGTTGGTTCCGTTCCGAAGGACAGAATTACAAAATTATTAGAAGAGGCGCTTTAAGTAAACAATTATGAATCGGAAAGTCATTATCATCGGATCTGGCCCCGCAGGCCTTACAGCAGCCATCTATGCTGCCAGAGCAAATCTGGAACCAATTGTTTTTGAAGGAATGCAACCCGGAGGGCAATTAACCATCACCACAGATGTGGAGAATTTTCCCGGTTTCCCCGAAGGCGTTATGGGCCCCGAACTGATGGATAAGTTTCGTGAACAAGCGCAGCGATTTGGCGCCGAATGCGTCATGAAACAAGTGACTAAAGTTGATTTTTCCGAACGGCCATTTAAAGTATGGGTTGGCGACACGCTCTATACCGGTGAAACGGTTATTATTTCAACCGGAGCTTCAGCCAGAACCCTGGGTTTGGATTCGGAGATGGAATTAATGGGATACGGGGTATCCGCCTGCGCAACATGCGACGGTTTCTTTTATCGTGACAAAAAAGTTCTGGTCGTCGGAGGTGGCGATTCGGCCATGGAAGAGGCGACCTTCCTGACCAAATTTGCATCCGAAGTATGGATTGTCCATCGCAGAGATGAATTCCGCGCTTCCAAGATCATGGTGGATCGTGCATTGAATAATCCGAAAATACATGTGCACTGGAATTCCACGATTGATCGTATTGTGGGAACCAAGGAATCAGGAGTCACCGGCGCGATTTTAAAAGACACTCAAAACGGGTCAACTCGCGAGGAAAAATGTGACGGTATTTTTATGGCCATTGGTCATCAACCGAATACCGACTTGTTCAAAGAGTATATTACCCTGGATCCAAAAGGATATATCCAAACCGAATCTAATCGGAGTGCGACTAACCTTCCCGGTGTCTTTGCCTGCGGCGATGCCCAGGATCATATTTACCGGCAAGCGATCACGGCTGCCGGATCGGGATGTAAAGCTGCTATTGATGCCGAGCGTTTTTTAGAGACACAGGACTAAATCAACTTCCGATTCATCTCAATCTCAACTGGAGTGAGTGATGAATCAATACAACAAACTTATTTATGAGTTAACGGATCTAAAGAAGGATTTCGGTGGTCGAACCGTCCTTCAGATCGGCCGTTTACAATTTCACCCCGGAACGATCTATGGTATCATTGGAGCCATCGGTTCCGGGAAAACTACCCTCCTCAAGATCATGGCTGGAATCGAACGTCAGACTTCCGGTGTTCTGAAATACGATGGAGAGGAATTCAAAACAACCTGGCGGGGTAAAGTAAAACCGATTGAAGATATCTATCTGGCCAGCGTAGAGACCCTTAACGATTCCCAGAAGCTTGGACAATTGGTCCAAACGGTTCATCCGGATAAGGTGGATCGGATCAAGGGGAAATTCTTTTCCCGTGGACGATTCAAGGAATTCTGGGATCGCCCCCTCAAGAATTTGTCCCCGGGGGAGACTGCTTGGTTCAAGAAAGTCCTGGCCATGGAAAGTGATCCTCGTGTTCTGCTGATCGATGATTACGGGACGACAATGGACAGCGCCATGGAAAGGGATTTCCGTTCTCGTATTCTGAAAATGAACCGGGAACTGGGAACCACTATTGTTCTGGCTACTCCTAACGACCATCAGATTAAAAAATTTGCGGCGGTGTTGATTCACCTGGACAACGGCCATGTGGCAAAGATTCGACCCGGAGTGACCAAATCCATGCAAAAAAACCGATAATGGATTGAGCGCGACCGGTTTACTGTACACGCCGCTGTTTCTGGAACACACCACCGGTATCGGGCATCCGGAAGCCCCGCGAAGACTCTCAGCGATTCTGAATCGTCTGGAGCGGACAGGTCTGATCAATGAACTAACCAGAATTCCGCTGGAACCGGTTGATCGAACCGTTCTGGAATCGATCCATCCCGTCGAATATATCAGTCATATTGAGACTGCGTGTATAACCGGAAAACCGTTTGTTGACACGCCGGACTGCGCTATTGGATTTGACAGTTATTCGGTTGCGTTGGCTGCTGCCGGTGCTTCGGTCCAGGGTGTAAAAGAAATCATGACCGGAACAATGAAAAACGGGATGGTCCTGACCCGCCCGCCCGGTCATCATGCAGAAACCAGCGCCGCGATGGGATTTTGTTTGTTCAATAATATTGCTTTAGCTGCCATATACGCATTGTCTCTGGATCAAATTGAAAAGGTCGCCATCCTGGATTTCGATGTTCATCATGGAAATGGGACGCAGCATATTTTTGAGGAAAATCCCGGAGTTCTGTATATCAGCACCCACCAGTTTCCCTTTTTCCCAGGTACAGGTAACACTGACGAAATCGGCCGCGGCGCTGGAAAAGGACTGACACATAACTATCCTTTGGAGGCTGAAACCGGCGACAGGATTTTCATGGATATTTATCGAAACAGCATCCCGGACCTGGTTTTGAATTTCAAACCGGATTTGATCCTTTTATCAGCCGGTTTTGATGCGCACCGGTTGGATCCTATTGGCGGATTGCAGATCAGCACGGAAGCGTTTACGGAGATTGCCGGTATTTTCAAAAATCTGGCTAACGAGTGCTGCGATGGAAGACTCCTGTCCATTCTGGAAGGCGGTTATTCCTTTGATGCGTTGGCCGAATCTGTCTATTTTCATCTAAAAGTATTAATGCAATGACAAAACTCTACCGTTCATCAAAAGACCGCGTTCTGGTGGGTATTTGCGGCGGTGTCGCCGAATATCTGAATGTAGACGTTACACTGGTCCGGATCATTTGGATCCTGTTCAGTTTCTTTGGAGGGTATGGATTGATTGCCTACATCCTGGGACTCTTTTTCATCCCTGAAGAACCCGGAACGCAGTTTACCTACCACCCAAGAGATATCATTCCCGGAAAAGAATCCTCTTGGAGTTATGTGTTTCTTGGATTGATCATTCTATTTATTTTGCGCGGAATCCCGCTGTTCCACGGAATATTAGGCTTTTTCTTCTGGGGATCGGGACATTTACTGGTCCTGCTTCTGATCGCCGGAGCTTTGTATTGGGCATTTGTTATCCATCGGGAGCAATCGGCCTCACATCTGGCGGACTGGCATATTTCTACTGAGGACAAATGGTTGCTTGGTGTTTGCGCGGGGATTGGCGAGTCCCTGAGTATAGATGCCAACCTTGTTCGGTTATTTTGGGTTATCGGATCGTTGTTGGCGCCCATCCTTGGTGTGCTGATCTATGGAATTCTATATCTGGTTATATCAAAAAAAATCCGAATTAAATGAATCACAAAACCATTACAGAGGCATTGACCCAATTCTCGTCCAAAACCGTTCTGGTTGTCGGCGACTTGATGCTGGATGCTTACATTTGGGGAGACGCGATGCGAATATCCCCGGAAGCGCCGGTTCCGGTGGTGAAAGTGAAATCGCAGGAATTTATGCCCGGCGGCGCTGCGAATGTGACCCGAAATTTGCGCGGCCTGGATGCCAATGTCATTGCCGGTGGAATCGTGGGTGAAGATCCGGAAGGTGAACAATTGGTGACCTTACTTCACGAAGTGGGGATCCACTCCGATTCGATTATCCGGACTGAAGAACGTCCGACCAGTGTAAAAACACGAATTATCGCCCGGAATCAACATGTGGTTCGGTATGATCGTGAATACATTGCAACGGTAAGTGAAGAAATTCAGTCCCGGCTCTTTGGAAAAATTGAAGACCAGATCGAATCTTTGGATGGCTTGATTATAGAAGACTACGGGAAGGGTCTTTTTTCCGCCGAATTTATTAAGCAACTCATTGAGATTGCCGGACAACAAAATATTCCGGTTTTTATTGATCCTAAGAAACGGTTCTTCGAACAGTTCACAAATGTCCGATTACTGAAACCCAACTGGAAAGAATTCCTGGAAGCTGTCGGTCCATTTGATTCAGAAGAGGATTTTTTAGCCAGCGGGGAAGCGTTTCGCCTGGCGCAAAATGTTGAATCCTTGTTGGTGACCCGTGGTTCGGATGGGATGACTCTTTTCAATAAAAACGGTACCAGAACAATCCCAACCCATGCACGCAGAGTGCACGATGTCTCCGGGGCAGGTGATACAGTCATTGCCACTTACACATTAGCCAATATTTGTGGGCTCAGCGATACGGACGCAGTGGCACTTGCAAACCTGGCAGCCGGGATAGTATGTGAAGAAGTGGGCGTTGTTCCAATCACACTTTCTAAACTTGGAACTCGACTGAACGAACTTATCTCTGCTTCAGAATAGCCGGATTATGGCTTATATCCGACATTTTGTATCTATTATAATTTTAACAATTGAATTCAGTACTTTTTTACCTGCCCAACCTGCCGTACGATTCCAACCTTTTGACTGGGTATTGTACACCCGTACCGGAGCAATACAGTCATTTTCCGAAGGGATGCAATATGTATACATCGCCACGCACCTTGGGGGCGTTTATCGCTGGGATTATATCCGTAAAGAATTTGCGCTGCCGATAACAACTTCCCAGGGTTTAACATCCAATCATTGCACGGCTGTTTTCAAGGATAAGGGATCAGGGACGTTATGGATTGCCACAGAACATACTTTGGACTATGTCTTCAATCTGCATGGAACGTGGACACATCAAAATCTGAAATATTATGGACTCTCCGAAAAAAATCGTATTGATCACATTGCAGCTTCCACGCACTACATTTGGGTTTTCTACGGAAAAAATGTACTCAAACTGGATCGTTACAGCGGCGGATTCATCGGCCGGTTTACTGAACCTGACGAAAAAATTATCGCCTCGGGATCGGGGCATGGGATAAAACCGGCTGTACTCAGGGATTTGGGAACTTATTCGGTATCAGACGGCTGGTTAATCAATGGGAAATCTGTTGTGGATTCGCAAGGACGAACGGAGGTATTCACTACCTTTATTTCGGGCCGTTACGATGATCGCTATATTGGGACAGACCGGGGAACCCTGCTTGTGGGAGATGGAACCATGAAAATGCTTTCGCCGGTTCATGTGGGATTATTAAACCGAGGAGTCGGTGATATCGTATTTGGAGATGATTTAATCCTGAGCAGCACTTATCGAACGGATCCGTTCGGTCTCACCCTATTTAATCCGGATGAAATAAGTTTCAATTATCAGGAATCGGAACTGGAATCCAACTCCGTTCCGGAACCGGTTTGGCGTATGGTTGGAGATGCCAATGAACTTTGGGTCGGAGGGAAATCGGTTGCCGTTTATAACGAAAACGACCGTTTCTGGAAACCGCTGGGAGAAATACAATCCGGGAACGGTGTAACGGCGATGACAGAAGGTGGTGGATATATTTGGATCGGCACCGTTGACGGTTTGATGAAAGTGGACACGCTAACGAACCACATCCTCAGATATAACGTGCTTCCTAACAAGATCAATATGGATGTCAGAGGTCTCGGATATCAGAATCACCGGGTTTGGGTTGCCACCAGCGGTTATTTGCTGACCGTTAATCCGGAGTCGGATCAAGTGGAGAATCAGGGACTGGAAACCCAATTAGGTTTTAATCCGGGATTTATGCAATACCAGGCGTTAAGTGTGAGAGGCAAGGGAATGATGGTTGCTACATCTCAGGGAATATTTTATCGTTCGAATCCCGCTGCGCATTGGACTAAAATTCTCAATTTATCAGATTATTCCGGCCAACCTGTAAGGACCCTGGATTGGGATGGTGATCTTGGTGTGTTGAATTTTACTTCCGGCTTCATGCTGTTTACACTGGAAGGACATTTTACACAGAAATACAATTACGACTTCTTAGGAACCATAAATTGCGCTTACATTGACGGGGCCCTAGTGTGGCTTGGAACAAATCAAGGCTTAATTCAATTCAACACTCAAAACGAAACGTTCAAGTGAAGAAAATCCTACTCACACTGTTGCTTTTGGCGGAGATTTATCCGTTATACGGCATTGATCCTATATTCAATAAGGAAGAAAAAAGGAATATTGATCATTTCAGTGTAGCGGCGTATCCCGTTCCGGTTTCCGGAACCGATTCAATCAGGATCATGGCTTATCTTGATCTGCCTTATGTCGCTTTACAATTTGTCAAAAAGGACTCCACTTTTCGGGCTGATTTTCAGGGTACAATCACATTAAGAGATAAAGAGGGAAATCAGTACGGACGAAAGATTTGGAAAGATTCTGTCGTAGTCGATAATTATGTCTCAACGATTTCCATGTCTCTTTCGGTGATTTCGCATACATCTTTTTTGGTACCGCCTGGAAAATATGACCTGGTAGCACAGGTCATGGACATGGACACCAAAAACAGCGGTGAGGACAAGGGTGAGTGGGATTTAACGCAGTTTAATGAACCCAATGCGGTGTATCCTCCCATTGTTTTTCGATCCAAACCCGGGAATTGGGGATTCGGAGCGGGCATTATTCCTGTTATGAATCGGGAAATCCGGGAGCTGGACGATTCCCTGGAAGTGAGGATTGCTTATAAAACCAGGGATAAAACCACATTGCGTTTCAAGATCACTGATGGAAATAACCATGATATCCGGAAGCAATCGCGATCATTGGATCCGGCGCTTGAAGGTGATTCCATTGTATATAAACTGGATCCAAATTTATTCAGTGGTTTGATGTACGCATTCAAAGTGGAACTGGAAGCGAACGGAAAAACCATGAAACAGATTTCCCGAATCAAGGTCAACAAGCCGGGAATTTCTCGTTTGGTCACGGATGTGGATGATGCGCTGGAGCAAATGGTTTATATCCTTAACAGTAAGGAAAAAGCTAAGCTGAAAAAGGCCAAAGGAGACGATCGGGAAACACTGTTTAAAGAATTTTGGAAAATCCGGGATCCCAATCCGAAT
Source organism: uncultured bacterium (assembly GCA_964549745.1). GTDB lineage: Bacteria > Fidelibacterota > Marinisomatia > Marinisomatales > J089 > J089. The sequence goes on from CAZJWP010000003.1 coordinate 12,993, forward strand.
ACGGAAGATAATGAATTGATGGATGAATACTATCGTCGGATTCGATATGCCAACCAACATTTTTCAGGTTTCACTGCCGGTTGGATGTCTGACATGGGCATGATCTATGTGCTCTTCGGTCCACCGGATGAAGTGGATCGGAGTTCGTCAAGTCAATACCATCGTTACTACGAACTATGGTATTATAATCGCATCAATCGACAGTTTTTGTTTATCGATTATAACGGATTTGGGGATTACCGGTTGGATGTTCCGTTTATGGGTAATCCGTTTACTGGTATTTGATGCTGGATCATTACTCGCACAGCAGTATACAAACCTATCAAAAATGTCCGGCCCAATTTTCGATCCGGTACATTGATAAAGTTGAAAAACCGGATGAGAGTATTGAGGCTTTTTTAGGCAAACGGGTTCACGAAGTTCTGGAGTATTTGTATAATTATCGGAAAGCCGATAAGGGAATTCCCATGATTGATATGCTCCTGACCCAATTCCATTCGGTTTGGGAAGACAACTGGCATGATCGCATCGGGATTGCAAATACCGGCCAAAAAGTTCAGGATTATTATCGCAAAGGCGAAGCCATGATCGCCCGGTTTTACCGACAATATTTTCCATTTGATGAACCGGTAAAGGAGATCGAATACCGGATTAAGTTTTTTCTCGATGAAACGGATGATTATCCCATGGTAGGTATTCTGGACCGTCTGGATATTATTGGAAATGAACGGGTTGAAATTCACGACTACAAAACCGGTAAACGGGTCATGGGGCAACGCGCTGCCGACAATGATATCCAATTGGCGATTTATCAACTTGGGATTAAGGACGAGTCCTATGAATCCATGCCGGTTGAGTTGGTTTGGCATTTTTTACATACCGGAGGAGAAGTACATTCACAGCGGTCAAAACACCAACTATTATACGTCAAACGCAAATTGATGTCTGCTATCGACCACATAAACGACCATATCCGAAGCGAGGAAGCCTTTCAACCCAAGGAAACACGACTGTGTTATTGGTGTCACTACTGGGAAGAATGTCCCGCGAAATTCATTTCTAACCCCACGATTCCCCAACAATGAAATCCATATCAGATAAACAAATTGAGATTCTTAAAAAGATTTTGACTCCAAAGGTTTTGTCCGGCCTTTCTTCTGATGAAAAGGACACAATGCAACAATTGATATCGGTGGATACATCGGTAGGTCAGTTTCAATTATTTGTGGACGGCGCTGCTAATCTCCAGGAAAAAACCGCCGGAATCGGAGGACATATTCAAAGAAATGGAGAGGAATTGTATCGGTTTGCCGAATTTCTGCCAGATTCCACCAACAATGAAGCGGAATACTCAGCCATGATTCGGGGTTTAAAAGCTGCATTGGATTTGAATCTGAGTGAAATTGAAGTGTTTGCCGATAGTGAATTGGTAGTTCGACAGATCAATGGCCGGTATAAAGTGAAACATGAGAACATGATTCCGCTGCATCGAAAAGCAAAACAACTCCTGGGAAAATTCCAATCATGGAGTGTGACCCATATTCCACGAGAAAAAAACAAATTAGCTGACCAACTGAGTAAAGAAGGACTCAAAGAGGGAAGAACGTCATGAAAGCGCTCATTACTGCCGGGGGGCACGGAACCCGACTCCGCCCCATTACCCATACGCAAAATAAACATTTAATTCCCATCGCAAATAAGCTGATGCTTCAATATGCGCTGGAGTATCTGAAAGATGCAGGAATCTCAGAAGCCGGAATTATCATCAATGAAGGCGATGTATCCATCGAAAAAGCATTCGGTAGCGGTGAAAACCTGGGATTATCCCTGACATACATTCCACAATCAGCGCCAAAAGGTCTGGCTCATGTGGTGAAAATCGCCGAACCGTTTATTGGCTCAGATCCTTTCATTTTCTATTTGGGGGACAATATCCTGGTTGGAGGTGTTTCCGGATTTATTCGCGAATTTGATAAACAGAATTCGAACTGTCATCTTGTTCTAAGCAAAGTTCCGGATCCCAATCGTTTTGGTGTGGCTGAAATAGAAGGCAACAGGATTGTGTCCATCGAAGAAAAACCGGCCAAACCCAAAAGCGATTTCGCGGTAACCGGGATTTATGTTTACGATTCCCACATTTTTGAGGCAGTGAACGCCATCAAACCCTCGGACCGTGGCGAATTAGAAATTTCGGATGCGCATCAATACCTTTTGGAAAAGGGATATTCGGTTTCCTATTCGGAAATCACCGGTTGGTGGAAAGATACGGGAAAACCGGAAGATTTGCTGGAAGCCAACCGCCTGGTTCTGGACAGCATACAATCTACGGTCCATCCCAATGATTTTCCCGGCAGTACTATTTCCGGCCGGGTTCAAATTGGGAAGGATTGCGCCATAAAAAATTCCATTATTCGTGGACCGGCGATCATCGGGAATTCCGTTACGTTGGATCATGCCTATATTGGACCGTATACCTCCATCGGGAATCGATCGACAATTGTGGAAAGCGAAATCGAATATTCGGTGGTGATGGACGGCGGAACTTTGAATCAATTGCATAAACGTGTGAGCGGCTCCCTGTTTGGCCAAAATGTAATGGTGAAGCGGCGAAATGAACGGCCCAATAATCTACGTTTTATGTTGGGCGATCAAAGTCATGTCGAATTATTGTAGTCTATACAAAAATTCTTAAAGACTGATAAATTGGGATGAAATGAAGATTGGTTGAAGTAGATTTACCGTCAATTTCGAACCATAATTTAACCGATTAAGCCACGCATGGGACTCACTTCCTCAGTCAAAGATACCCTCAACTGGATTTCCGGTGATATCGCCATTGATCTCGGCACCGCCAATACCCTGATTTGGTTAAAAGGGAAAGGGATCATCATCAACGAACCATCCATTGTTTCTCGTTCTGTACACGATGGTAAAATAATGGCCGTAGGGAATGACGCGAAAGCCATGATGGGAAAAACCCACCGTGAACTGGAAGTCATTCGCCCGCTTCAGGATGGTGTCATCGCCGATTTTAATATGACAGACGGCATGCTCCAGGGCTTTATACGGAAAATCAACCTCAATCGATTAGCACGCCCCAAAATGGTTATTTGCGTTCCTTCCGGTGTTACCGAAGTTGAGCGACGTGCGGTAAAAGACTCCGGAGAACGAGCCAATGCCAAGGAAGTGTATCTGATTGAAGAACCGGTCGCAGCTGCGATCGGTATTGGATTGGACATTGATCAACCGGTTGGAAACATCATCGTCGACATCGGTGGTGGAACGACGGAAATTGCTGTCATCGCTCTGAACGGTGTTGTGACAAAAGAGGCCATTCGGATTGCCGGTGATGAAATGGATGAATCGATTGTGAAGTGGTTCCGAAACGAGCACAAGCTGGAAATCGGACTCCCGACCGGAGAAAAAATTAAGAAAGCCGTGGGATCGGCCATGCGGATGAAAATGGATTCGATCTCAGTAAAAGGTCGCGACCTGGTTTCGGGAATACCGAAAACCATCGAAGTCTCTTCGGATGAAATCCGGCAATCGTTAAAAGATCCGATCTCGAATATTGTGGAAGCAGTTAAACGTGCATTGGAACAAACACCGCCTGAGTTGGCAGCGGATATTCTGGATCGCGGTATTATTATGACCGGAGGTGGCAGTCTGCTGAAAGGGATCGACCAAATCATCCGGGAGCGGACCAATGTACCGGTCAATATTGCTGAGGAACCGTTGCTTTCCGTGGTAAAAGGAACGGGGCAAGTACTTGAGAATGTGTCTAAGTACGAGGCCGTATTGATGTAAATCGCATGAAGAAGATTTACATCTCCCTTATTGCCAATCGCCACCACGTCGCTTTCTTCATCCTGCTTCTTTTCTCTGTTCGTTTGTTGTTTAATAACGAACAGTCGAATCTCGATCTGATCCGCGCAAAAACAATCGATACTTTTTCTTTTATTCTGGCTCCGTTCGATTATTATCGTTCCCTGGTCCGACTGCATGATGAAAATGACTTGCTCCGGGACAAGAATATCCAGTTTAGATTGGAGTTGGAAGAATTCAGGAACATGAGGCAGGATTACGAACATCTGCGTGAATTATTAGGCTTCCGTGAACAAAGCCGGCTTTCCTTACTTCCTGCCAATGTATTATTGATGGGAATGACTCCGAATGCCACCTCCATGATTATTGATGTAGGTGCGGCAGACAGTGTAGAAAAAAACCTCCCCGTAATTTCATCAGATGGTATTGTTGGAAAGACCATTTTGTGTGGTCAAAAAAGCTCAACGGTTCAGATTTACAGTGATATGAGTTTCCGGATCAGTATTCGGATTTTGCCCAGCGGAACCACGGGTATCCTTCGTTGGGTTCATACCAACGAAGCCGAAGTTCAGGAAGTTCGGAAGAACGCACCCATTTCCATCGGTGACCGCGTCATTACCAGCGGTTATAGCAATATATATCCCAAAAATATTCCGGTTGGAAAAGTTGTTGGCGTAGAGAATATTCGGGGCCGGGACGAGAAAATTGTCCGCGTACAGCTGGCCAGTGATCTGACCCGGATAAGCGATGTATTTGTCATTTTGAAGCACCGTAATGAATAGAAAGCAACTCATCCTGATCATCATTGGCATCTTGGTGTTTCAATTGATTATTGGCCCCTGGATGACGATTCGGAATATTCGGCCCGATTTTTTCCTGATCCTTGTTGTATATGTGGGAGTTACCGAAGGCAGTTTTGTTGCTGTAATTGTAGGATTTATTTGTGGTCTGCTTTTGGATAGTTTTGGAGTAGGCAGTTATTTTGGTTTGTCATCATTCATTTATGTTTTAGCCGGGTATGCATCCGGATTTTTGAAAGACAAATATCAACGTTTGGCACCGGTGCTTTTCACTTCCCTTTGGATTGGGATATTCTGTATTGCATTTTTCATCTATGCCTTTGTTCGGTTTCAATATATATGGGACGAAAATTTCCTTCAATTTCTAAACATTTGGGCGTTGACAACATTATATACCTTAAGTATCATGGGTATCATTCAATTCATCCGACCAATTCGATAAATGCTGAAAGCAGAAAACCAGATCAGTACCGGCCGTCTATACACGGTTTATATTCTGGTAATTCTGGCTGTTGGCAGTCTGCTGTTGCGGTATTTTATTTTACAGATTTACGATCACGAAAAATATAAAACACAGGCTGAAGTAAACCGAATCCGGGCGGTTCCGATGAAAGCGCCGCGTGGTCTAATCCTGGATCGGAAGGGAACTCTGATTGCTGATAATTTTCCCATGTACGTCTTAACTGTTACGCCCGAAGAACAAACAAGTTTAGAATCCATGTTTCATACCATTGAATCATACACCGGATTAGATTCGGCCGGGTTGAGTGAGAATTATCACAGTTATTTTTTAAGCAAGTATGCACCGGTTCGATTAGCAAAGGATTTGAATTTTTCCCAAATTAGTGCATTGGAAGAAAATCGATATGATTTACCGCACATTCATTACCAAAAGATCCCTAATCGGTATTATCCATCAAAAATACGTTTATCCCATGTATTGGGTTATATCAAGGAAGCCAATCGATCCATGGTTGAAGATAAAAGTAATGATGAAAATTATGAACCCGGTGATTTGGTGGGTTGGCAAGGATTAGAAAAATTCTATGAACCGCTTTTGCGTGGAAGAGACGGCGTTCGGTATTATGAGGTGGATGCATTCGGGCGTGAAGTGGGACTGTACCAGGATCGTCCGGTTGTGGAACCTGTCCCCGGAAAAAATCTCACATTGACGATTGATGGGAAATTGCAATTGAAAGCTGAAACTTTAATGAAGGGGAAACCAGGCGCCCTGATTGTATCAGACCCAAAAACCGGAGGTATTTATTGTGCAGTCAGTTCACCGGATTATCCATCAGATTTGTTTTCGGGAAAGATTGGTGAACAGGAATGGTCTGGGGTTCTAAGCGATTCGATGAAACCATTGCTCAATCGTCTGATTAACGGACTCTACCCGCCTGGTTCAACCTTTAAAATTGTAACCACTTCTTTGCTGTTGAAAAATGGTTCGGTTGATACCAGCAAAAAATACAATTGTGCAGGGTTTTATCATTTTGGTGATCGAAATTTCCATTGCTGGAATCTTGGCGGGCATGGTGAGCAAAATTTGCGGGAAGGCTTTGTTCATTCCTGTAATATTTACTTCTTTAATGCGATTCAAAACGAGAAGATGGATGCATTAGCGGAAATGGCTGAGGAATTTGGACTGGGGAAGGTTACAGGAGTGGATTTGCCGTTTGAGTCATCCGGTATGGTCCCAAATGTGGATTATATGATGGAAAAATATGGACGATATGGCTGGTCCACCGGTGCTTTACTTAATATGGCGATTGGGCAGGGAGAAGTGTTGGTGACACCCATGCAAATGGTGCAGTTAATCAATATGGTGGCTATGCATGGGAAAATCCGAAAATTACATTTCAAGAGCGACGTTGAGCCCGATTGGGTGGAAGGACCTAAATTATCGGAAAATGTGTGGATGCTGTTAGACCGGTATTTGTTTCAGGTAGTTCATGCGCCTCACGGAACCGGAAAGCATGCAGATCCCGGAATAGACAGTCTGAAAGTTAGCGGTAAAACAGGAACAGCAGAAAATCCGCATGGTGAACCCCATGCCTGGTTTGTGGGAATTGCACGCCGTGGTGAGCAGGTGAGAACGGTGGTTGTATTAGTGGAAAATGGCGGACATGGCGGGGCAGTGGCTGCCCCGATCGCAAGGAAAATACTTGAAGAGGCATTTCGCGAACCTTCGGGAACTTTAGCAAAGAATGAATAGACGTTTTTCCAGCGATCGTTTCTCAGATTTTCCGATTCATGTACTTTTAGCCGTTATTTTTTTATCCGGTATCGGAATTCTGGCACTTTACAGTATTGCCTTAAATCAACCGGGAACGTGGTACTCCCATTCTTATGCAAAACAATTACTTTTCTTAATCCTGGCCTTAAGTTTCACGTTTTTGATTTATCTCATTCCGCTTTCGCGAATATATAAGTCTGCTTACTGGTTGTACAGTTTGTCGATCATAGCGATCTGTATTCCGTTTTTCCTCCCATCAGTGGCCGGAACACATCGTTGGATCACCTTTGGCGGAATACAATTTCAGCCCTCGGAGTATGCTAAAATATTCACCGTCATTGCCATTGCCCGATATCTATCCGATCGCAAACCGGAGTCGATGAAATTCACCTATATACTTCCAGCGATGGCTTTAGCGATTATACCTACAGCAATTGTGGCTAAACAACCGGACCTGGGAACCGCGATTATCATTATTGCCCCTTTGTTTCCATTGCTGTTTTGGAGCGGAGCCAAATTGATCCACCTTTTTCTATTTCTGGGACCGGTGGTAAGTATTTTAACGGCATTTCACTCCGTGTCCTTTACAATATGGGGAATATTACTTTTGGGAATCATATATCTGTTGAAGCCTTCCATATTCAACGGAGCCATTCTCTATTTTAGTAATCTCTTTCTTGGACTATTATCTCCAAAGGTGTGGTCTTTATTAAAACCTTATCAGCAAGACCGGATTCTGACGTTTCTTAATCCGGAAAAAGATCCCTTGGGAGCTGCGTACCAAATTATTCAAAGTCAGACAGCCATTGGTTCCGGTGGACTCTTTGGAAAGGGTTTGGGGCAGGGAACCCAAACGCATTTGAAATTCCTTCCCGTGCAGGAATCCGATTTCATCTTATCTGTGATTGGTGAGGAATTGGGCTTTATTATCGTGGCAATGGTTCTGGTTGTCTTTGCCTGGTTGATTCTCAGAACCATTCGAAAAGGATACCAATCGAAGGACCGGTTTACCGGGATGGTCCTATTGGGATTTTCGATTATTATTTTGGCTCATGTCTTCGTGAATACGGCGATGACCGTGGGGATGATCCCGGTCAAAGGACTTCCGCTTCCTTTTATTTCGTATGGCGGTTCGTTCCTGTTATCCACGTACATGATGATGGGATTCATCCTCCAATCGGAGCAATCAATCCAAACATAATCCGGGTTTTCTAACCCGGAAAGATATTGATGTTCGCTGCTTCTCGTCGGTAAATTTGGAGGATTCGATCCGGCAATTTACTAAAAGGACACGTATGCGACAGATTTCCTTCAATAAAATCATACCTATCTGCCTGCTCCTTCTCTTAACATTCGTTTTCGGTCAACAATCCGAACTCGAACGTCAGGTCAAACGTTTGGATGCCAGAATCAATCGCGAACAAGTACGCATTGATTCACTTGAGAACCAGATCAATATTATTTTGCCGGATCTCAAGAATACGCTACGAGCAGCAACGGATGCCAAAAAGCAATCCGATTCGGTTGATATTTCGATCATCAATAAAATCAATACCATTCAGAATAAAATCCATATCCTGGAAGACAAAGCTGCCTACACAGACAGTACAAATTTCCAGATCCTTGCCCAGTTGGTCATGATCGAAAATAAAGTGGTGACTTTGACCAATAGTTTTAAAGAGATGTATGATTTAAAAAATGAACCACCCAAAACCAGTCCTACTGCAAAACTCACACCACAACAATACAAAAACCAATATATCGAAAGTTTGAGCAATTATCAGAACGGTCGCTATGATGAAGCTATTAAGGGTTTTGCGAGTTTAGTTGTGGCTGACCCAACCAATGAATTGGCAGACAATAGTCAATACTGGCTGGCGGAATGTTATTACTCAGAAAAGAATTACAAACGATCTGTGCTTGAATTTGAAAAGGTGTTCACCTTTCCCGGAACCGATAAAGACGACGACGCTCAATTGAAACTTGGATTGGCTTATCAAAGCATGGGTGATATTGAAAAAGCAAAAGAAGAATACCAACATTTACTCGACTACTTCCCAGCCAGCGAGTATGTTGATAAAGCTAAAGAAACATTGAAACAACTAAACGAGGAATAGAACTATCCATGCCACGAAAAATATTTTATCTAACGACGGAAATCAATCCATTTGCATCCACGTCTCCCTTAGGAGAATTTTCGGTTCAGGTACCATTGGCCCTCCAGAATAAGGGACATGACATTCGCACAATGATTCCGAAATACGGATTTGTCAGTGAACGAAAATATATACTAAGAGAAGTCATTCGGTTACGGGAAATCCCATTCAAATTTGACGGGAAAGATCAGATCGTATCCGCTAAAAGCGCGTTTATTCCGAAAACCAGAGTTCAGGTCTATTTTCTTGAAGATGATGAATGGTTTAAACCTTTGAATAATCTTCTGTATAAATCGAAAAACGGTCGTGTCATGAGTGACAACGATCTCCGTTCATCGTTTTACAGTTCTGCAGCCCTGGCTTCATTACCACATTTGTTTTGGAGTCCGGATATTGTGATGTGCAATGGCTGGCAATCATCACTAGTGCCGCAGGTTTACCGCGAAATTTATGCCGATGATCCATTCTATAAAGATATCCATACCGTCATGGTTATTCATGGTATGGATGAATATCAGGATTTTACGCGTGAAGCATATAATACTGCTGGTGTGACGATCCCGAAGGAATTAAAAGGCAAAACATTAAATTGTTATGAAGTTGCGGCATACTCTGCGGACAGAATCATCATTTTTGATACACCGTCTGCTAAAAATTCCGATCAACTATTGAAGCTTAAAGGCCTCAAAGCCAATTCGTCTAAAATTGATATAATTGAATGGGATGACGATGAAAATCCTGACTTCAATGCAATTGCGGAAAATGTTGAAGTTGCTATAGAGAAACTTTTCGCTTAATTCGTCGTAGCCCATCCATGCAAAAAATACTTCTTCGAGCGTCGTATTGGGCGCTCTTTAGTCTCATCATCTGGAATTGCGAAAAAATACCGACACAAAATGGGTTACCTCCGGGAAATCTATTCAATGTTGACACGTTATCTTTACATCAATTCAGTGGTTATACCATTAAAGTTGCTCCTGAATTGGGTAGCCAAACCAGGTTATATCTTGGCACCTTTGATTCCGTTTCCTGTGACTATGCATTGATCCAATTTGCGAAAGTATCTTCGTCCAATTCGTTATTAACATGGTCCAAACTATGGGAGTCGGATTCGATTGTAGTAGATAGCATTTATTTCCGAATCCCCATAAATATTGATTCAACGACCCTCAGTACCGGTTGGGCACCGCCCGATGTAAATTGTTATAATTTTTCAACCGTATCTGACTCTATTTTTAATGAAAGTACAACTAACTATTTGAATTTTACCGATGCGGATTTCCAACAAGGGACGCTTTTCACTACCGGTGATTTCAAGATAATTCCACCCGATTCCGGTGATCCATATTTACAGTGGGACTTTTCCAATGTATCCCAGACATTCATCGATTCGAACAGCAGTCGAACGGTTGGATTGCAACTTGTCAATGCTTCCGGAGATTCGTTGCGATTATTCAGCAGTGAAGCTTCCAGTACCCCTGAAATTGTAGTCAGTTATGTTACATTGGATACGGCTAATACGATTGTGGATACAATCACGGCTACATTTCTGGTCACAAAGGATCTGACAATTGCTCAACCACCTGAAGTATCACAGAAAGACCAAAATCAGTTAACGGTATCGGCGGCCAGAGGTTTAAAAGCTGTTCTTAATTTGGACCTGAGTCCTTTAGATTCGTTATCAGGTTCAATCGTTTATGAAAAAGCAAACCTGTCATTGCCGGTTACTGATGATATGGATTCCTTGGAGTTCAATATCTGGGTCGCACCCATCGCTGATACGTTGACCTATTCGGGATTTCAAGACCTGGGTTCGGATTCAATTTCAGTTCAGAGCTACTATTTGGTATCCGGTACAATGAAGAATAATATGTTAAATGTAGATATGGCTCCGATCCTCCAGGCATTTAGACAAAACTCCTTTCCCAATTTGGGATTAAAACTTTATGGGAAAACAACCTCAAGTCCGTTCCAGGTTTTGCATATCGATCCCCAGAATGATTCAAACACACTAAAGGTCACCTATGTTCAGGCAAACTAAGAAAGAACTTCTGATTGTCTTCCTGTTCAGTTCTTTCATCGCAGCACAGGTGATGATCGGTACAACCGGATTGGGAAGTTTTAGTAAGGCGGCACTTCCCTCAACACTTGGGAATACTGCAGGATTTGCTCATGACCTGGGAGCAAAGATATCAACATCCGATCCATCATCGTGGCGCCATTTACGATTTACACTGGTTCGGGCAAATTACAGCGGGTCCGATATTGAAAATGGAAGTGGTACCGTACAGAGTCAAAGTGGATTGGACCACTTGCAATTCATTATTCCGATAAAAAATGATTGGGGAATTGGCTTCGGAGTCGAGCCCTATCTTGAGCAATCCTATTCCATACGTAGTGAAGAATTGACTAAAGTATTCTGGGCAGATTCAATTTATCAAAATGGGAGCAAAAGCTCAGCCGGTGGATTGTCGTCGGCTTATTTCGGGATAGGGACTCATATTAAAGACAACTACGAAGTTGGAATCAAACTGATTCATCTATATGGTGCACAACGTTTGAAAACTTCACTTTCACTGAATAGTGATAATTTTATCCAATGGACCTCCCAAGTCTATTCCGGTGATGTTTTTAAACTTTATTTTGCTGTAAATGACTTACCTGTTAAAAAGCACACAGCAAACGTCAGGTTCGCAATGGGATTGACCTCCGTTCCGGTTAAGATGACTCAAAAGAAATACCAGCTTTTTCTGGATAGTAACCAGGGCGGGATAAGTAACGATGTTCAAGATAATTATGATACACCATATCCATCGCTGAATCTGGATCCAATCGCATCCGCGTACCACAATACACATGCACCTCTCACATTTGAATTCTCAGGCGATGTGAATATTGGGAAGAATTCAATGGCAGATATTCAACTCAGTTACTGGAAAGAAACTGCGGATAATGCCGGATTACTAACATTGAATAACGATCCACTGAATTACAATCTTAATGGAGAATTCAGCTTCCATAAATATCCAGATCAATATTTGAAATCGTTCAGCTCCAGACTTCAATACACTGCCGGAGTTTACGGAAGTCAGTATGCATTTTCAGGAATAACCAATCCTGTAAATGAATTGGGTCTCAAATCCGGACTTAGCATTAAATTTGGTCCGGCCGAAAATTTCTTAGATTTTAATTACAGTTTCGGACTGCGTTCCGGAGGAGAGATTTCGGCAAAATCAATCCGGAAATTTTCAATCGGGTTAACCATAAGTGATTTATGGTTCGTAAAAAGGAGAGAAATTTGATGAACAGAAGTTACCGACTTACAGGTCGATTGATGTCTATATTTCTGGGCGTGACGCTCCTCGTGATGTGCGTTCCTCCGGAAGATCAGGGTGCCGAAACACCCAAGGAGAATAGTACCCTGGATTCATTGCGAAACGTCCGCTGCCCGCGATTGATGAGTTCCGCCGCTGAATACTATCGGAATCAAGATTGGCCTGCCACTGTACGTATATATAAGCAGGTTGTTGATTTGGGTTGCGATGAATCCCACCCGGAATATGCTCCACCTGAAGATATTTATCTCTATTATGCCATCGCCTATGAATACCAGGGGAAGTACGATAGTTCAGAATTTGTTCTTTTGAAGGGATTGCAAAAACTGCCGGATAACCTGGATTTACGGAAACGATTGGCTTATTCATATAAGAAACAAAATGAAGTTGAAAAAGAGATCGTTGAATATGAACGAATGGCACAAATGGCGCCTGAGGATAAAAGTGTTTTAACTGATCTTGCCGATCTTTATAGTGATGCAGAAAGATACAAAGATCAGATTGAGGTTCTGCGACGCTTAATAAAATTGGAACCCGCCAATGAAATATTTCAGAATAAATTAGCAATTGCTTACGAAAAAAGCGGCCAGGATCCTCTGGAGTTCAAAAAAGAACGATATGAGAAAAATCCCGGTAATGTTTCGTTCGGGATGGATTATGCTGAGAGTTTAAATCAAGCCGACCGTTCAGAAGAAGCAATTGACGTTTTAAAAAACGTGATTAGCACGGATAATTCCAGCAGTCTGGCGTATCGAACATTAGCGGAAACTTATAAGAGAGTCGACAATCTGGACGATGCTTCTAATGCTTATGAGGAAGTATTTAAACTTGATCCGCGCGATTATACAGTTGCGATTCAGATTTCAGACTTAAACATTGAACTTCGCAATTTTGACAAAGCCTTACGCTGGGCGGAAAAAGCCATTCAGGTTTCAGGATCAAAGGGTGAATCCATTGGCCAAAAGGGTAAGGTGTATTACAAAGCTTTTCAAACATTACGCGGTCCAAGCATTACGGATGACGACCGAATTGTCGCTTCATTGGCAGACATCTATTTCAAACAAGCGGAAGAAAAGGGTTATAATGGATTTGGTTCATCCAAGGAATGGCTCTCAGAAAATGAAGTGCTATTTACAAAAGCGAACTGGTTCATGCTCGATCCAAAAGTCAAGAATCGCGGTTATGTCCTGCCCCAGGGTGAACAATATGGCTGGGTCACAGAGAAACTGAATAAACAACCTAGTTGGTGATACCATGGCCTTTCCGGCATTACAAAAATCAGATTCAGAAGCTTTTGAAATCCTGAAACGTGAAATCAAGCGTGAAGACAGTACGCTTGAACTCATTGCCTCCGAAAATTTCGTAAGCCGGGCAGTATTGGAAATGGCTGGCGGAGTCATGACCAATAAATATGCGGAAGGTTATCCCGGGAAGCGTTATTATGGCGGCTGCGAATTTGTTGATGAAGCAGAAAATTTAGCCCGGGAGCGAGCCAGCCGGCTGTTTGACGCAGAATATGTGAATGTACAGCCGCATTCCGGTTCTCAGGCAAATATGGCAGCATTGCTGACATTTGCGAAAGTCGGCGACACGGTCATGGGGCTTGATTTGGCACATGGGGGGCATTTGACCCACGGAAGTCCGGTTAATTTTTCCGGAAAACTTTTTAATATTGTATCCTACCATTTAAAAGCAGAGACAGGCCGCGTTGATTTTGATGAAGTCTGGCAACTGGCACGGGAACACCGACCAAAGGTAATTATTTGTGGTGGAAGCGCCTATCCGCGTTTTATCGAGTTCGCCCAGTTCCGGGAAGTCGCGGATGAAGTCGGTGCCTATTTGATGGCAGACATTGCGCATCCGTCCGGTCTGGTTGCAACAGGTATTCATCCCTCGCCAATGCCTTATTGCGATGTCGTGACCACAACCACACATAAAACACTTCGCGGTCCGCGGGGTGGAATGATTATGGTTGGACAAGATAAAGAAAATCCTTTTGGGATAGTTGCTCCAAAATCAGGACGGGTTAAAAATATGTCTGAAGTTTTGGATTCGATGGTTATGCCCGGGATACAAGGTGGCCCGCTGATGCATATTATCGCTGCTAAAGCAGTAGCTTTTGGTGAAGCATTGCAACCGGAGTTTAAAACCTATTCGGAACAGATTGTGACCAACGCAAAAACCATGGCGGACGCCTTTTTAAAACGTGATTATCAATTGGTTTCCGGCGGGACCGATACGCATTTATTGCTCATTGACCTTACGAATAAAGACATCACGGGAAAAGCAGCGGAGAAAGCGCTTGAAAGGGCAGGAATTACCGTGAATAAAAATATGGTTCCTTTTGATAAGCGTTCTCCATTTATCACAAGCGGGATTCGGATCGGAACTCCGGCAGTCACAACGCGCGGGTTCGGAACCGATGAAATGGACCGCATCGTTGAGTTGATAGATAAAGTCATTACCCATCCGGATGATTCCAAAATCGAACAGGATGTTCGGAAGGATGTGAATGGCTTGTGCCAATCTTTTCCATTGTATCGTGAATTAATCGAGGATTGATATGGATTGAAAACTGTCTCGGAAAGTACATTCCGATATGGTTTACACCCGCCTAAAACGTCTGCTTAGCTTCTCAGCTGTCGTATTATTATATAATTGCAGTCCTACTGCGATTATTAGCCACCAGCTCCAACCTTTTTTTAAAAACCTGGAATTCTCCTATGAATCAGAGCAGGACCCGGAATTGGTTGCTGCTTCTTTTCCAACCAACCTCAAAATAATAGATGCTCTAATCCAATCAAATCCTAACAGTACGGATTTACTTTTATTAGGTTGTTCTTCGTACACGTCATACACTTACGGATTTGTGATGGAAAAGGCTGATCGGCTTATCCAAACGGACTATAATGCCGGGTTAACCGAATACCATCGAGCTGAATACTTGTTTAAGCGTGCCTATGATTATGGATTCCAATCGTTAGAGAAGAGCCATAAAGATCTGGATGAAATGGTACGTCAAAAGGATTTCCTTAGCACAAATCCATTTGGGAAGAAGGAAGTACCGGCATTATACTGGACTGCAGCATCACTTGGAGGCGTAATCGCTTCCAGCCAGGCTGATCCGAAATGGGTGATCCGCCTACCGGAAGTAACCTGGTTGATGAACTGCGCTTTAAGTCTTGATCCGGATTGGAATGAGGGAAGTATCTATTCAGCCATGATTTCGATAACACTTTCGCGATCAGATTTGGGGCCAGAAAAAGACTCATTGGCCCAAGACTACTTTCAAAAAGCTTTATTAGCATCAGGTGGAAATGACGCATCAATATTTGTTACTATGGCAGAGAAGGTTTCCGTTCGGATTCAGGACCGGCAGGCGTTTCACCAATACCTTGAAAAAGCATTGGATATCGACGTAGCCAAAACTCCTGAGAATCGATTGGCAAACGTGATCGCCCAAAAGCGGGCGAATTGGTTGTTAAGCAGGGAAGACGAACTGTTTTACTGAGAGAATTATGAAACGCAAAATCCTCGGGCTGTTGCTAATAATGACAATAGCCTATCCAAAGAAAATTATTATCAAACTCGCAACACTGGCACCGGAAGGAACCGAATGGTACGGGCAGTTGGTACGGATGGGACAACAGTGGAAAGAAGCGACAAACGGTAACGTCATTTTACGGATTTATCCCAACGGTGTGGTTGGTGATGAACGCGATATGATTCGCAAAATGCGAATTGGACAAATTCAGGCAGCCGGAATTACCACAGAAGGACTTTCCGAACTGGCGCCGGATGTGTATGCATTTATAATGCCTATGTATTTTCAATCCTACGAGGATGTTGACCGGGTTCGAAATGTGATATCTCCGGGTTTGGAAAAACAGATCGAGAATAACGGGTTCAAATTGCTTTACTGGGCCGATGTGGGTTGGGCGTACTGGTTTACTGACAAAGAAATTCACACACCGGATGAACTGAAAGATTTGAAAATCTTTACCTGGGCCGGGGACTACAAATCCAGTGAATTATGGAAAAAAGCCGGATATCAATCGGTCTCTTTGGCGACAACGGATGCTTTATCCGGATTCCAAACGGGTTTGATCGATGCGGTAGGGACTACTCCGTTATTTGCTCTATCCTCCCAGTGGTTTGGGATTGCCGATCATATGCTCTACATGAAGTGGGGTTTGGTGACTGCTGCCATGGTCGTCGATATTCGTACCTGGAATGAAATTCCCGAAAAGTATCGGAGCGCCATGATGAAGATAGCAAAAGATATTGGCGCAGAACATCAGCGGACGGGACGATATGAGGGAGAGAAGGCCATCGAAGCCATGAAAGAACACGGTTTGACGGTCATGACTCCGACGCAGGAAGAATATCAACAATGGAAGACTCTGGTTCATAGCTGGTATCCTCAATTGCGTGGATTGTTTATCTCGGATGAAATGTACGATACGCTTATGAAGTTGGATGCAACCGATTCAAAGAATGAGTGAACCGACTTCTTCTGGCAAACCCCGCACTTTTTCGATAGCAGATCAAATGAGGTTCGGGGAAGACATCCTGGCGTTATGTGCGTTTTTCCTGATCGCATTTATTCCTGCGATGGAAGTGCTCTCGCGCATCATGAAATTTCCGGGTATTCCGGCAGCACCGATATTAGTCCAGCATCTGACATTGTGGATTGGATTCATTGGCGCAATTTTGGCCACACGTCAGGATAAATTACTGGCACTTACGACCGAGCCACTGTTCAAACCGGATGAGAAACCAAATTTCGGACGGTGGTTTGCAAAAATGGTCTCATTTTTAGTGGTAATAGGACTTCTGTGGGGAAGCATTGATCTATTACATTGGGAAATTCTATATCCTGTCAATATTGCTCCGAATCTTCCGCGTTGGGCCGCTCAATTAATCATGCCGCTGGGTTTTGCGATCATCGCGTTGCAAATCCTCCTTAAAAGCAGCGAAAATCCGGTATTTCGGTCCTCGTTCCTGATGATTGCTTTAGCGATAATACTCATGCTTGCCATGCATGCTTTACAACCCAGTATCTGGATTGTTGTTTTTGCGGGAATTTCCATTCTACTCGCCTTGGTTGCCGGTGCTCCGATTTTTGTGGGATTAGGTGGGATTGCATTGGTGATGTTTTGGTGGAACGGTACACCGGTGAGTTCCATCCCGGCAGAATCGTATCGAATTGTTGTGTCGCCGATTTTACCCACATTACCGCTTTTTACTTTAGCCGGATATATTCTGGCGGAGAGCAAAGCATCTCAACGATTATTCGAAGTATTTCGACTATTATTTGGTTGGATTCCCGGTGGAACACCGATTGTTGTTGTCGTTCTGAGTGGATTTTTTACGGCACTGACCGGTGGGTCCGGTGTGACAATTCTGGCTCTTGGTGGTCTCCTGTATCCCTTACTAAGAAAAGAAGGATATTCCGAATATTTTGCACTGGGTTTGATTACCGTTGCCGGATCGTTGGGATTGCTCTTTCCCCCAAGTTTACCGGCGATTATTTTTGGCGTAACAGCCGGTGTTTCGGTAAAGGACATCTTCATCGGTGGTGCAATACCAGGTGGGCTATTGGTGATTTCCATAGCAGCATGGGCAATATTCCAGGAAAAAAACAGGATTAAATCCGGTGGTTATGAGGGTATGATCCCATTACTAAAAACCCTTTGGGCAGCCAAATGGGAATTGGCACTTCCGATTTTGATTCTGTGGGGTATTTTTGGCGGATTCATGACTTTAGTGGATACCGCCGCGGTTACGGTGATTTATGTTTTGATTGTCGAACTTATTATTTACAAAGATATTTCATGGAATAATCTCCCGCGAATTGTCGTGGAATGCGCAACACTTATTGGTGGTGTACTGATCATTTTAGGTGTTGCTATGGGTTTGACCAGTTTCCTGGTAGATGCACAGGTTCCAATGAAGTTATTGGCATTCGTGAAATCGACGGTCAGTTCGCCCTGGATATTTTTATTATTTCTAAACCTGTTGTTACTCATTGTCGGAGCCCTAATGGATATTTTTTCAGCAATTATTGTGATTGTTCCGTTGATAGTGCCTCTATCAACACATTTTGGGATAAATCCTGTACATTTGGCCGTCATTTTCCTGGCCAACCTGGAGCTTGGGTTTTTAACCCCACCGGTCGGGATGAACTTGTTTCTATCGGCATATCGTTTTGATAAAAGTATGCCGGTCATTTACAAAGCCACTCTGCCGTTCTTTTTAATCCGGTTTGCTATTGTGTTAGTTATCACATTTATCCCTGTTTTGAGTCTGATCTTTCTTCGGTAAATTCAGGAACAAATAATGAAACAGTTTCATTACTTGACTGCAACTATGGCGAATAAATATATTCGCCGCCGTTTTCATAGGAGAAGCCTATCACACCTTGCTAACATGTTCCCTTGCGGGAAAACCACAACTAAATCGGAGTAACGATCAGATGAGATCTTTTTGGACAAAAGGTGTGATCCTTTTTTTGTTTGTATCCGGACTTTTTGCGCAAAGCGAAGCCGGTGATATTTTTCTATTAATTTCACCCGGCGCCCGTGCGGGCGGTATGGGTGAGAGCGGTGTTGCCATTGCAGATGATGCCTATGCAACCTACTGGAACCCAGCCGGATTGGGTTTTCAGAAAGGAACAGAATTAGGGATGATGCATGTGAACTGGCTGCCAAATCTGGCATCAGACCTCTATTATGATTTTTTTACTATGCGGAATGAAGTCCCCAACCTGGGTACCATTGGAGGTCATCTCATTTTTTTAAGTCTTGGCCAGCAACAGCGCACGGATGAAATTGGGACAGATTTAGGTACGTTTTATAGTTATATGCTTGCCGTAACAGGATCTTACGGGACCTTATTATCAAGGAATTCCTCCATTGGATTGAATGTTAAAATTTCGCATCAACATTTGGCCGATCAGGGTGCGGGCGCTGAAAAAGGTCATGGAACGTCCACGGTATTGGGATTTGATCTTGGGTATCTCCAAAAGAACTTTATTGGACAGTTTATGGATCTGGGTTTGACTATCACCAATATCGGTCCAAAAGTTTCGTTTATTGATCCGGCACAAGGTGACCCACAACCAACGAATTTGACTTTGGGAATGAACTTTAAACTGCTCCAATCCAAGTACAATAAAATGAACTTTTCCTGGGATATCCAAAAATTATTGGTCTCCAAGTATCCGAATATGGATTGGGATGGAAACGGTGTGATTGGTGGATATGATAAATATGGACATATCTCCGATTCCAATGCAGACTACAATAAAAATGGTCAAGAGGAGAAAGGCCATTCTGATCCTGTATATTTGGCCATTTTTACATCATGGGTCAATGATTGGTTGTTGGGCGGTGACGTTGATTTAGATAGTGACCGTATCATTGGCGGCTTTTATAAGGATGGAACAGCAACTCCGGATTCTATTCCATTTGGTGATTCGAATTATGGTGTCTATAACTCCGGAGGTGATGTTGAAGTTGGCACCGGGAAAGATCGAACAATTAACAACGAGTTGAATACACTGATCCACCATGTCGGTATTGAGTATTGGTATTCGGGTTATTTCGCTTTGCGTGCCGGTTATCTCTATGATTTTCAGGGGAAGATTTCAAACCAAACCTATGGAATCGGTTTACGATTTGCCGGGTACGGTTTTGATTTTGGATATATTTCAGGTCCACCGGGACACCCATTGACAAATACAATGCGGTTTTCACTCGGCTGGCAATTCTAAGCAGACCCGAAGGGGAATTATAAAGATGTTACGTTTACGAACCTTAGCGTTCGTCTTGTGGTTATGTTCATCCATTATATTCGCCACCAGCATTACGGGAAGCAGGATTGTTTATGGAATTCGGGTCCAATTTGAACAAGATTCCTCAATGTCGACCACAGGTGATGGCACTTTTCTAATCCATTCCGATTTTGATACCTGTAGTAACTACACGTTAGATCCGCCACCTCACGGTCGTCATTACTTTTTAAGTCAGTTTCAGGCACTGGATCATTATTTCAGAAATGTTAGTTACAACCAATTCGGGTTGGATCTCGATCAGTCCCAAGTTTTTCCCCTTGCAAATGACTCTGCCTATTCGTTGCCAAACCCCATGGCTTATTATCATCCCTACAATCAATCGGATGTTCAAGATGACCGTTTGGTAGAATTGTTGCGAGATGCAGTTGTAGCTGCATACAACAAGGATCAAATCAATTTTTCAGATGCTGATATTATAGTCGTATTTCACGCCGGGATTGGGCAGGACTTTTCGTTGCCATATCTGGATCCTACACCTGAAGATATCCCATCGACTTTTGTCGATCCCGAAATGATCCAAAATACCCTTGGAACCAGTGGCATAACAGTTGGCAATTCGACGATTACGCAAGGAATCTTACTTCCGGAAACGCAAAACCATTTATTGTATTCGGAATCCAATCCGCTATTGGACACGGATCAACCATGCGATTATCAGTTTGCATTAACCGGTACATTCGCATTAATGACCGGATTTGCAGTCGGACTTCCACCGCTTTGGGATATAGACACCGGAGAATCAGGCGCCGGTGTATTTACGCTGATGGATCAAGGTTCTAACAATGGACGAGGTCTGATGCCTTCTCCACCGGATGCATGGACGAGACTCTATGCCGGTTGGGAATCACCAATTGATGGGCAAGCGCCGTTAGATGTTCAACTCCCTTCGCGAAGCCAGGGCAACCTGGTAAAGGTTCCGCTCACGTCCACAGAGTATTACCTGATTGAAGCACGGAATAATTTTTACCGTGGTCAGGTGAGCCTGGATTCAATCCGCTACTTAATGTATGTGGAAAATGATATTTACCCTCCGTTGGTCAATATTATTTTGGATTCTATTCCACATACAACCGATCCCGAAACAGGCGTTGTGACCGGTTTCGATGACTACGATCTGGGCCAACCGGGAACCGGTTTGTTGATCTGGCATATCGATGAGAATCGAATCGCACAGGGAATCGACCATTTCGCCATAAATGGCGATCGCGAAGCGCGCGGGGTTGATTTGGAAGAAGCGGACGGAGCGCAGGATATTGGTTATCCAAACATATTTATTTCAGCCGATCCAACATCCGGATATTTTGGTGATTTCTGGTTCAAAGGAAATCACGAATATGAACGATCCAATCGCGGAATGGGGGGACATTATCCACAATTTGGGCCAACGACTTTCCCGGATACAAGATTGAATTCGGGTGTCGATTCTTATGTGGTGATCGACAGTATCGGACCGCCGGCTGATACCATGTCTTTTATCATTCGAAACGCACGGAAAATTTCACGACTCTCCAATTTGGGTGAATCGTTAAGGCTATTGTATGATTTCGACGGAGATGGAAGTGCAGAGGTTCTCGGAGGTGACGGGCGACTATGGTCACTGGGGTCCGATGATCAAAAGAATGTTTTTATAGATCAGATATCCAATCCCTATCGATTGGTTTTGGTCGATTCAACAAAATTGGGTGTAGTTGAAGCGAACCAGGATTCATTTAAAGTAATTGTATATTCTTATGATACTTCAAATAAATCGTTCTTTCCTGATTGGACTAAAAGTTTTCTGCGTAACGAAGGTCCATATTATATTTACAGTAACCCCAATTCATCACATATTTTCGTTGAAACGCGTCATCAAATAATCAATGTCGATTCGGCGGGAGTGGATTCGGCGAATCTGGAATGGTCCCATGGTGATTCTGTGCTAACGGTTTGGAATAATCCACCTGAGGGAATGGGTATCGCCGTAACACCAACGACATATAGAATAAAACCGGAAGGCGGTTTCCAGGTCGGCGAATCTCCCTATGAAATTGACTATTATCCGGAAAGACGCTTTAGTCATATCATTGGAACCCATTTGGATCGTAATGGCCTTGCACAGATTGTATTGACAGGCGACGATGGAAAACTATATGTATTCAATATTTTAACGACTTTGCGACAGGGATATCCTGTACAGGCAGGTACGGTCCGGACGTTGCTCTCTGCAGATGTTCTTTCCGACTCAGGTATAGAGATTGTTACCCAGGATACTACCGGGTTGATAAAAGTTTGGACTTCCCTTGGGAAGTTGGCTCTTACGATTGGTACTGATCCCGCTGATTCTCTGTTACAGTTAGCCAATTGGGACGGGAATTCGGTGGCGGTGTGCCAACACAGTGTTTGGAGTCTATCGGAAACAATGGTCGGCAGTGACGATTGGACATTCCCGGATCATTATTTTTGGCATTCAAGAAGTGTGGATTATGACTATTACCAAGCTCCGGATACATTGATCGGGTTATGGGCTAAAAAAGGAACATATGTTTATCCCAACCCTGCGAAAGATGGGAAGGTTACATTTCGGTTTACCGTGAATCATGCGGATAAAGTGGAAATCGTTGTTTATTCAATCGCCGGATATTTTGTCAAACGTTGGGTGTCCGATCATCCTGCTCCATTTCTGCCAAATGAGATTGAGTGGAATGTATCCAATGTTGAACCCGGTGTTTATTTTGCCCGGCTTACGGCGGAGTACGGGTCGAAAAAAGAATCCAAAGTGCTCAAACTAGGTATATTAAATTGAGTCTGGTTGTCCGTCTGCGCACTGCGCTCTTTTTTGCGATAATCCTATCGTTTCAGTGGCTTTTTGCCCAATTCGATTACAATCATCCCGAACTCAAATGGCAAACTTTCGAAACGGAACACTTCTATATTCATTTTTATGATAAAACTATAAACAGCGCCATAGAAGGTGCGGCTGTTGCGGAAAAAATTTATCCGGAAGTCACGCAACTTTATCAATATGAACCACCGGATAAAACCCATTTGATCTTTATGGATACGGATGATATTGCAAATGGGGCGGCGTATTATTACGACAACAAAATTATTATTTGGGCCAGTCCGCTGGATTATGAACTTCGTGGAAGTCATCGATGGTTGCAGGATGTTGTAACCCATGAATTCACCCATATTGTCAGTATTCAAAAATCGATGAAAGCAGGGCAGAAGTACCCGGCCATATACTTCCAGTGGATTGGATATGAACCGGAAAAACGGAATGACGTTTTATTCGGTTATCCGAACCAAATTGTGAGTTTTGCGGTTCCCGGGACACTTATCCCGCCCTGGTTTGCGGAAGGAATGGCTCAATTCCAATTTAAAGATTCGGATTATGATATTTGGGACACACATCGGGACATGATTTTGCGTGATAGGACAATGCATAACAACCTGTTATCATTTCCCGCCATGTGTACGTTTGGAAAAACCGGTATCGGCAATGAATCCGTATATAATTCCGGTTTTGCGCTTACGCGCTATATTGCAGTGAAATATGGCCCGGATAAAATTCGTGAATTGATGACGGAATTGGCTAAACCAGCCGAGTTTTCGTTCAGTGATGCTGTCCACAAAGTGCTGGGGATGAGTGCAGATGATTTGTACGATCAGTTTGTTTTAACACTGAAACAGCGATACAACGTTCTAACCGAAACGGTAAGGAATAACCCGCGTTCCGGGCAAATTATTCTCAAAGAAGGAACGACTAATCTTTATCCGGTCTGGGATGCGGCCGGAACCCGGTTTCTGTATATCTCCAATAAAGGAAAAGATTATTTTGGACAGACCGACCTGTATTTGCATGATATGGATTCAGGAAAAGATGTTCTGATCGATAAGGGCGTAAAAAGCGCTGCAACATGGAGCCCAAATGGAAAAACTGTTTTTTACAGTCGGCGTCCCAAACACCCGAATGTGCACGGGTCAATCTATAATGATTTGTTTGCGTACAATTTGAAGAAGAAAAAGCCAGTCCGGCTCACCGAAGACTCCCGGGGAAGATCACCCGTCTATATTCCGATCGATTCTTCCCTGGCCTACATTTCAGTGACAGATGGGATGGAAAATATTTTTCTTCTATCTTTGAAAGATAAATCGATTTCCCAACTCACCGATTTTAAAGACCATCGACTTGTCCATCATCTAAACTACATCCCCAAAGAAAAACGAATCGTGTTTGATGTGACGGTGAACCATTTTCGCAATGTATTGGCCTACGATTTTGCGGATTCAACAATTCGGACTTTATTGAACACTCGCGAATGGGATGAACGTGACCTGACGGTTACACCATCCGGAAATTGGCTGTATGCAGATGATCGTTCCGGAATTTTCAATCTTTATCAAATTCAGCCCGGAACCCAGAATCAATCCTATGTAACCAATGTGCTTGGCGGCGCCTTTATGCCGGATGTGAATGCGAAGGGTCAGTGTGTCTATGTTGAATATTCGGATGGCGGCTACAAAATTGCGATGATGGATAGCCTGCAATACGTTTCCGAAGATGTGGTTGGATATTCTCCGAATTATTACCTACGAAACAGTCACATGAAACCGCCAATCCTGGAACCGGATACAAAACCACAGATCTCCGAATACGAAGATCAATTCGTACCGATGTTTATACTTCCCAGATTGACGATGGATTACCACACATTGAAACCGGGGTTTTATTTTTATTCGGATGAAGTTCTCCACCGATTAAATGTGTTTGGCGGCGCCAGTGTAAACCGCAAGAAAGATTTGGATCTTTACTTCCGGTTTGAATTTCACCGCCTGTTTCCAACACTTTATTTTGAGACGACATTTTTAACCCGGAGTACGTTGGATAACTATTTGTACAGCGATGCCTATAAGATCGATGACAGACTCAGATTTCAACTGGTAGAATTCAGAACCGGAATGCTATTTCCGCTGTTTGGACAGAACACATTTGAAATCTACGGGAACTGGCAGCAATATCGTGCTTTTGTAACAGAGTCGGTTCCGACTGAAAATGGGGTGTTAATTGGAAAAACCGCTTACGACTATTTCAGGGGGAACAGTCTCGTGCTGCATTGGCACACGGATGCGCACATCCCTAGATTCGATCAGGATATCAACCCGTCAAACGGTTTTAAATTGGACCTGCACACTGCCTATGAATGGAATAACTTTATCGATAAACTCGATTTGAGCGATGCCGGAACATTGCTTGAGATATTTAAGCCCAATAACCTTTTCCGCGTTGAAGGCAATTTCCAATGGGCGGCTACTATTCCGCACACAAATCGCTGGACAATTGCCAGCGAAACCATTGGCGGATGGATTTCAAATAAAAAGGCGGATACATTTTTCGATCAATTTGCCGGGGGACTACCGGGAATTCAAGGTTATCCCTTTTATAGTATTGAAGGCAGAAATTTATTTGTGGAACGTTTCGCGTTTCGGATTCCGATCTTTGAGAAGAAAAACTTCAAAACCGGATGGTGGATTTGGCAGAATTCCGTGATCGGAATTCTGTATCAATTTGGGGATGCGTGGGACTCGGACTTTTCTTTGAAACAATCCCTGGGATTTCAATGGCGGATTAATGGGTTCAGCTTTTATAATTTCCCGATTGCATTTGGTTGGGAAATCCATCGCGGACTCTCGTCATTTACGAGAACGACTGACCAGGGCCAAACAGTGAGTTATGGAAATGAAAACAGATACTACATCACGATTCTTTTTGGATTTTAAATCAATCCTCATATCATTTCTGATTGTATCCTCTTTCGGATTTGGGAAGGGAATATTGGATAACTACAGTTGGAAATACCATACAAACCACGCTTTCGCTTCCACGATTCCCGACACCAGTGATACGGTTTTTGTCAATTACCATGGGAAAGCTCTCTTACTTTCTCTTGTACTACCCGGAGCAGGTCAGGTGTACAACCATGAGCCCTGGTGGAAATCTTCATTGTTTTTTGGGATTGAAATCGCCGGGCTTTACGAATACTGGTCTCTAAACAAGCAAGCAGAGGATATGCGTAAAAGATATGAACAGTTTGCAGATGATCACTGGACCCTGGAGAATTTCTATTACAATACACCAAGACTTTTTGGTGAATTCGGTTATAAGGATGTGAAATTTGATGGGGCGCACAGTTTATCCTTTTCTCTGGCCGGGAATACATATTTACAAAAAGATATTGGCCAACTGAATGCGGATTCGTTGCAATATCTTTCCGTTTACAGAGATCGTGATTTTTATGAAAACGTAGGTAAATATGATGAATTTGTCGGTGGATGGGATGATGTATTTGATGAGAACCAATTGCCCATATTTTATGAAAAGAATAAAACCGTTGGGGATTCAGTGGAAGTTTTGGTTATGACCAATCACCGGGATTCTTATTTAACACAACGGGAAAAGAGTAATCATTTATTGGATATGGGTACATTTACTGTCAGTGTAATCATGATGAATCATCTCATTAGCGTGGTCGATGCTCTTTGGGCATCCAGTCATCAATCAAAATATACAGCCCGATTCAAACCGGCTTTAGGTTTACTCTATGATCGTAAAGCTCAATATGGAATTCGTGGTGTATCTCTAGCCGTTACGTGGTAAAGGAATGAAACAAAAAATACTTATATTGTTCGGAATAGTCATTTGGATTGGACTGTCCGGTTGTGCGGGGTCCAAACCGGACGATAGCATGGACTATGAAGCTCGTTTTAACAAGGGTATGAAATACCTCAAAGATAAAAAATATATTAAGGCAGAAGATGAATTCAATTATGTTGTTTTAACCGGTTCGCATACCGAATGGGGGGACGATGCCCTCTTCTATTTGGGAGAAGCTTATTACGGGAATGAGGAATACTTGTTAGCCATCTCTGAATATGATCAGTTGACGCGGCGCATGACATTCAGTCCCTTTGTTGAAAAAGCACGCTGGCGGATGTGCCAGAGTTACTTCAAGCTATCTCCAAAATATTATCTTGATCAGGGAAATACCCAAAAGGCAATCGAAAAAACTCAGGAGTTTCTGGATGACTATCCGGAATCGGACTATGTTGATGCCGCCAATGATATTATGATCAAACTCCGAAATAAATTGGGAGAGAAGTCCTATCAAACCGGAATCCTGTATATCAAGTTAGGTATATATGATTCGGCAGTTGATGCGTTTGAAAATGTGCTCAAGTCCTATTATGATACGGATTATATCTCGGAATCATACTTGGGATTAATTACTGCTTATTGTCATTTGCAAAACCTTGACAAAGCAAAAGAACTTTATTCGGAATATGAATCCGATTTGAAGGATGCAAAATTGCTTGCCAAAGCTGATGCGGAAATTCATAAATGTGAAAAACGAATCGAAAAGAAGAGCGACAAGTGAAAATTTGCATATTTGGCGGGACGTTCGATCCTCCTCATATTGGTCATTTACTTATAGCACAAACGATATGTGAAGCAGAAAATTTTGACAAGATTATTTTTATTCCCGCCAACATATCTCCACACAAACGAAATGTAAATGCGACTCCGGTTGAATTAAGGCATCAAATGCTTGAAAGTGCCGTTGCCAGCAATCCGCGTTTCGAAATTTCAGATATAGAAATCAATCGTGGTGGAATATCTTATTCAATCGACACAATTCGACAGATAAAGTCAGATATGGGTTTAAAATCAAAAGATACCTATTTTCTGATCGGTTCCGACACACTCAGAATATTTCACACCTGGAAAGATCCACAGGAAATATTGAATGAATGTCAGGTAATTGTTGCGTTACGTCCCGGATTTAAACCCAGCGCAATTGAAAATTGGATATTGAGCAAAGTTCGATTTGCAAATATTCCCAGGATTGAAATTTCATCGACGACAATACGCAATCGTTGGCGCGAAAATAAGACTATTCGCTATATGGTTACACAACCAGTCTGGGAATATATTAATAAGAAAAAACTGTATTCCGAATGACAGGCACAAGTCTGCTCCAACTTGCGGCCGGATCTTTACTGTTATATTTTGGAGCTGAATGGCTTGTCCGGGGCGGAGTACATCTGGCTCGAATGCTTAAGATGTCGCCGCTTGCAATTGGATTGACGATTGTTGCGTTTGGTACGTCATTACCGGAATTATTCGTTAGTGTAAAAGCAGCGCTTCAAAATTCCGATTCCATTGCAATTGGAAATGTTCTGGGTTCAAATATCACGAATGTTGGATTGGTCCTGGGACTCAGTACTCTGATTTTCCCAATCGGTATTCATCTCCCCAGTATTCTACGTGACCTTGTATTCTTCGCACTGGTATCTTTACTCTTGGTGGTTTTTTCACTAAACGGTGTTATCTCCCGTTGGGAAGGTGCGTTGTATGTGGTCATGCTGATTGGTTACACAGTCCGCAAGTTTATGAAACCACCGGCGGATGTAGAGGTTGTGCCGGATGTAGTCCATTCGGGATGGATTTCCGGTGGTCTCATTGTAGTTGGGAGTGGGTTACTCTATCTTGGGAGTGAATGGTTCATAGACGGTGCTGTAACCATTGCAAGAGTTTTGGGTATTAGTGAAATAGTTATTGGCATGACGATCGTGGCATTTGGTACCAGTTTACCCGAATTAGCCACTTCTGTTGTTGCCGCATTTCGAAAACAAGGCGCTATATCGATTGGTAATATACTCGGCTCAAATCTTTTTAATCTGTTATCCGTGCTGGGGATTGCCGCACTGTTCAAACCCTTAGCGGTTCCGGCTTCTGTTTTAACACGTGAAATCCCGATTATGGTTTGTTTTGGATTAGTCTTTTTTCCACTGAGTCACTTTAAACCGCATATTCCACGTTGGGTGTCATTGATATTGGTGTTCGGCTACATAATTTTTGTGTATTTTCTCTTTCGGTGATTTCTGATACGATATGATAAAATTTCAACATGTTTCCTATGAATTTAGTCGTGGCGGCGGTATCCTGGATATCAACCTTGATATTGGTGAGGGTGAATTTGCATTCCTGATTGGACCTACCGGGTGTGGCAAAACCACATTAATGCGGATGATTTATATGGATTTGTTTCCCCAAAAGGGGATTGTAGAAGTGGATGGGTATTTTTCGAATAAAATAAAACGTCGTCACATCCCCAAACTGCGACACAATATTGGAATGATCTTTCAGGATTATCATTTGTTAAACGATCGAAATGTTGCTCAAAATATTGCATTGCCCCTGCATGTCATCGGGCACCCAAAAAAAGAAATCGATGCCCTGGTTGAAGAAGTGATCGAACAAGTGGGTTTAAAAGGGAAAGAAGGACATCTACCTCAAGAATTAAGCGGTGGTGAGCAACAACGGGTTTGCATCGCCCGGGCGTTAGTGAAAGATCCCGATATTATCCTTGCCGATGAACCGACCGGAAATCTTGACCCGGTTACGTCTTTTGATTTGATCACTCTTTTGGAATCCATCCAGAAGGATGGTGTAACGATCTTTATGAGCACCCATGATTATTCATTGATCAAAGGGCGGGAACAACGTGTGGTTCAAATGCAAAAAGGTGAGTTAGTGAGCGCGTAGTGGACCGATTTGCATTTCTGATTTCTGAGGGCATCCGGAATATTCGGCGTCATAAACTCACGGCCGCAACAACCGTTGTCAGCATGATATTGAACCTGGCGGTTTTGAGCGTCCTGTTTCTTGTCGGTGTCAATTCCCACCAATTCATTGAGTATATTCGTTCCAAGTACAAGATCGAAGTGTTTTTTACTCCGGATACGCCAACCGATCAATTACAGACATTGAAATCCAAAATTGATGCCATCGATGGTGTGTATTCCACCACGATCATTACGCCTACTGATGCGGAGCGTATCTTCAAAGACCAATTCGGTGAAAATGTAGAGTCCATGTTGGGATATAATCCCTTACCGGCAAGTTGTGTTGTAAATGTGGTTCGGGATACAAAAAAACCGGTTTATCCGGAAGCAATTATCCGGGAAATCAGAAAGATCGACGGTATCGATGATATCAGTTACCAGGGTCGGCTAATTACCCGAATTGAACGTGCATATGAATATGGGATACAACTGGAAATATTGGTGGCAGTGGTTATACTTTTGATTACAATTGTTATTATGTCGGGAACGATTCGGCTATCGGCTTATGCTCGTCAGGAATTGATGCAATCCATGCATTTAATAGGAGCATCCAAATGGTTTATCAAATTCCCATTCATGGTGGAATCGGTGATTTTATCCCTTATTTCCGGGGGAATTACATACGGTTTGACCGTCACTGCTATAGGTTGGGGAAATACATTTTTGTCCCGATATCAAATATCCATTAAGCCCGATCCTAATCTCTTGCCGGTTTTGCTTATTATTTCTACAGTGGTGGGAATTATCAGTGCGCAACGTGCCGTCTCAAAATTCTTGCGTACCTGACGCCAGCGCCTTGTCCGGCATAAGCATCAAATAGTATTTTAAACGATTGAAAAATGGGTAAAAAATCCATACTTAACGAACGGGAAGCTCAACTCCTGAAAAAAACCGTGGAGGAATTTATTGATTCCATCCAGCCGGTAGGGTCCAGCCATTTGAAGCAGCGGTACTCCATCCAGATGAGTTCCGCATCCATCCGGCAAATCCTTTCTCGTCTTGAACAAAAAGGATTATTGACCCATCCGTATACATCGGCCGGTCGAATTCCCACCGATTTGGGTTATCGATATTATGTAGATCATTGCCTTGAAGATGAACCCAACCCCACGTTGCCGGACACCATTTTGGGAGAGTTATCCAGGTTATCTTTGGATATTAATCATGTACTCCAGGCAACGGCCCGGGTACTTGCGCGACTCAGTCATTTATTCGGGATGGTTGTTATTCCAAATCCCGATCAAAGTGTTTTGCATGATATTGAATTGATTTCGTTGTCCGATGAACGAATCATGATGGTACTGGCGATGGAATCAGGTCTGGTGAAATCAATCGTGTTAAATCTGGATATTCAAGTTCGGGGACGGGATTTGGAGAAGATTCGGAAAATTCTGAACGAGCGATTATCCGGTTTGTCTCTGGCTGAAATCATTACTACAATCGATTTTCGGTTGAAAGAGACGGACGTGTTTCATCATGAAATTGTGCAGGTTATTTTAGGTCATACAGAAGATTATTTTCATTTCGGATCTGAGATGATTGTTTTTTCTTCCTCCTTGCAACCCCTTTTATTGCATCCCGAATTCCAGGACCAAACAACACTTAATAATACCATTACCGCTCTGGACGAGGGTCATGTGCTACCGGTGATCTCACGGTCATTGGAACTGCCGGAAATATCCTGGACAATCGGTTCCGAGAATGAAGAAGTACTTCTTCAAAATTGTGCGGTGATTACCGCCCCATTTTCCAGCGGACTGATTCGCGGTCAATTTGCTCTGGTGGGCCCAACCCGAATACCTTACAAAAAAGTAAAACAGATTTTGGATTCATTTGTGGAGATTATGCCTGATGTCTGCTAAAAAAGAGTCTACAGCGAAAAAAACTGCAACGACAACAAAGTCAAAGTCCAAGAAGACAAAAACAACGCCTCAAAAACATGACAAAAAATTGATTAAAGAATTGACCGATTCCCTGGCACAATCAGAAGAAAAAGCTTTAAGACTTCGTGCGGAATTCGACAATTTTCGCAAACGCAAAGAGCAGGAAATCCAAAAGATTTACGAATATAACGGGGAGACTATCTTTAAGGATCTGCTTCCGATTGTGGATGATATCGAACGTTTGGCGGATGCTGTTTCCGACGGCGAATCGGATAAGAAATTGGACTCGTTGATCAAAGGGATTGAACTGATCCAGAAACGTTTAAATCGGCAATTGGAAGAGTGGAAGCTGGTTCCATTCGCCGAACCGGGCGATACTTTGGATCCTGAAC
This sequence comes from uncultured bacterium, assembly GCA_964549745.1. Classification (GTDB taxonomy): domain Bacteria; phylum Fidelibacterota; class Marinisomatia; order Marinisomatales; family J089; genus J089. The sequence continues at coordinate 45,144 of CAZJWP010000003.1, forward strand.
TTCATGATGCCATGATGGTTCAATCGGATCCCGAAAAGGAAGAAAATCAAATATTACAAGTTTTTGAAAAAGGGTATCAGTATAAAGACAGAATTCTGCGTCACGCGAAGGTTATAGTAAATAAAAAATGAAAGACCTCTACGACATTCTTGGAGTTTCTAAATCGGCTTCCGATAGTGAAATAAAAAAATCGTATCGCCAAATGGCGATGAAATATCACCCGGATAAAAATCCAGGGGACAAAGAAGCCGAACAAAAGTTTAAAGAAGCGGCAGAAGCTTATTCCATACTCCGTGATACCAATAAGCGATCCCAATATGATCGTTTTGGCCATGCCGGTGTGGGGCTTGGGGAAAATGGTGGTGCAGCAGGATATGGTGGCTTCCACATGTCGATGGATGATATCTTCAGTCAATTTGGAGATATTTTCGGCGGCGGAAATCCCTTCGAAGAATTATTTGGCGGCGGTCGCCGAAGCCGTTCCGGGCGGGGAGTGCGAAAAGCCAGGGATTTACGAGTTACATTGAAACTGAGCTACAAAGAAATTCTGGAAGGCGTTCAAAAACAAGTTCGTATTAAGCGAAATGAACCCTGTAGCGAATGTGGTGGGTCCGGAGCGAAAAAAGGAACCTCTCCGTCACGATGCCGCCATTGTAACGGCGCCGGTCAGGTGCGGCAGGTTTCCCAATCCTTTTTTGGGCAATCCATCGTTGTGACCGATTGTCCCGTATGCCATGGAACCGGTGAAATGATCGAAAATCCCTGTCCGGTTTGTCGTGGTGACGGAGTGGAGAGGAAATCCGCGACTATTAATATCAAGGTTCCAAAAGGTGTCCAGGCCGGGAATTATATGACTCTGGAAGGGCAGGGGAATAAAGGGGGCAAAGGCGTACATCCCGGTGACCTGGTCGTTATATTTGAGGAAGAGAATCATCCCTATTTCACGCGAAACGATTCGGATATATTGGTGGAAGCTAAAATTTCATTCGCACAGGCGGCATTGGGTACACAGATCAAGGTGCCAACAGTGGAAGGCCAGGCATCTTTATCCATTCCTGCCGGAATCCAAAGTGGACAGGTTTTACGAATGCGCGGGAAAGGGTTGCCAAGACTTCATGGCAGAGGTGTTGGAGACCAGCTGGTTCGTGTTCAGGTTGTGACACCCAAGTCGCTCAATAAAAAACAAAAATCGTTGATGGAAGACTATCTGAAGATATCATCAGATATAGATCCTGAATTTTCTAAAATTGATTTATAGATGACGTTGTTCACAACACAAGAACGAAAAATCTTGTGGTTGCTTGCAGTAACCATTGTGGTGGGCGGATTGACTGGATTGGCGCGACAACATTGGCTAAAATCCAAACCGAAATATGCAGCAGTCGTTAAACCAAAATTAAAATCATCTGAGGGGACAGACCCGGTCAAATCAAGTCCATCCAACGTGTCAGAAAATACTACAAAAGCAACCGGTGAATTCGTTAATATTAACATTGCGAATCAAGTGGAATTGGAATCGCTCCCGAACATCGGTCCGGTGACAGCAAAACGGATCATTGACTACAGAAATGATCATGGTTCTTTTGAATCTGTTGAGGATTTGACAAATGTTAGTGGAATCGGAGCAAAAACCTTGGAGAGAATTCGGCCTTATATCGGGCTTTGAGGCACATAGAATATGATCGATGAAAAAAAGCGCAAACGCTACAGTGACCTGGTTGAAATACTGATCGTACTGGGAATATTATTTTTGCTGGTATCCATATTTGTTCCGGTGGAGATTTGGAAAGAGGAAGATTTCTACAAGGACAAAAGTCATTTCAATATGGAGAACTTGTATTCAGCGGAACAATTCTATCACCGGTTGGTCGGTGATTATACGTTAAATATCGATGAAGCAGTTCAGGTTGTGGATGCTATTCGGGATTCCTTAACAGCTGATTCCACTTATCTTGAGAACCAGGTTCTGCATCTGAATGATACAACATACACAGTTAAGATTGAACCGGGATTTGATACGGAATTTGACACCACATTCGGATTCCGGAAAACACGACGGGATACTATCCAGGATACAACAGTTACCATTTTAAAATATGATCCGGAAATCTCACGCGTGGATACGAATTATATACAGAAAGCAGATCTGAAAAAAATTAAAGACGATCCTAATCTGAGAGAAATACTTGGTGAAGCACCCGCGGAGCGGGTTGAAGTGGATACATACTATGATTCCTACCAACCGGACAGCAGTATGTTGTTTTGCCCCTTAACCGGACAAATATACAACGTTGCACTCGATGAAGGTAAACTCCGCATTTCAAGCCCGATTAAAGGTGTGTTTAAGGAACCGCGATTTGGAATTTTTTCATTCAAAGCAACAAATCACGGTTATATTGAAGACGGAGTTGATAGTTGGAGTAAAAAGTAGATCATCATTTGATTACACTTGTCATATCCAATAAGTCTGTTTCATGTGCTGAATGGGGGAAGGACCTTGATGGATTTCATCTCTCTCATATTGCCGATCAACCCTATTATAAACAACTCCAATTATCGGACTCACCTCAGGAAATAATCCAGGAAGCTATTGAATCTTTATCTCAGGATATTGGGTTCATGGGCCAGGAGGTGGAGGTCCTCATTGATGATGCTCTGGTATTATCCACCGCTTTAACCGTAGACGATGCACTGGATGAGACCGGGATTGAAAAATATTTGGAATGGTGGATCAGCCAATCCTGGCCTAAAACACCGGAACACTACTCCGTAACCCATTTTCGCCCGGAAACCGATTCCACGTTCCTTTGGGTTAACGGAGTTCGGAAGAACCTGATCGAAGCCATTCGAGAAAGTCTAAATCAACGAGGAGCCAGATTCTATCAATGCGCTCCGATTTCATCGGTACTGATCAGTCTGGATTATCCTAAAAATTCAATTTGGTCATTTATAGAAACTCGTTCATACCAGTTGTCAGGCTGTGTGGGATCATTGCCTTTTGGAGCTTCTATTTCTTTTTATTCTGATGCGATTCGGACTTCTGCTGTTATCGGTGAAGCCAAATTGGTGGAACCATTGCTTACCGGACCTTCGTTCCGAACACCGTTTCAATTTATTGAGCCCATCCCGGAAGGCCGTTCGGAAGTCTGGCAAAATATTCCGACTGAAGTTCATTCTTTAGTTTCTGAAATCGATTCGTTTGGTGAATCCCATAGCTGGAAGCGCGATCTTCGGAAAAATCTTGGTGTTCTGTCTGTTGTTATTTCCTCCGATTCCACACAACGTATATTGAATTTTATCGATTCGGGAGATCGGACGGAAGCTGTGCCCGTAGATTTGGATGCGCATATTAAACGACTGGAAGAACGGGCCAAACATTCGGAAAAGGATCAAACGGAAACAGCTTCTGTTATACCGGAAAACGTTCCGGAAAAGAAAAAATCACATGCCGGCTGGTGGTTTCTGGCTCTGATAGTAGTGATAGGTGCTGTTTATTATACCGGTTCACTGGATCGTTATATTGATCCGATTATGCAGAAATATCTCAAGCCAAAATCTAATACTGCTATGCAAGTACCGAAGATTGAAACCCGTCATAATACGGATGAGGCTTTAACACGACTCAGGGGACGTTCCCTGGGGATGCTCGATTATTGTTATGGACAGATCGAAAGTGATCCTACCGCCGGCTTTTCCGTAACCGATGGGAAATTGGATATAGATTCTGACAAAAGTGATTCGAACCCAATTGCGATGAAGAACAATGTTGATATTGATATAAATCATCGTACAACGTTCAGTACGGTTGTGGATTCACTTCATCATTGGTCAAACGGGCAGGTGAAAACACTCTCAACAATCTCTACAAAAAGCGGAATTTATTCACCGTTAATAGTTAAAGTTGACGATCTGAAACACATTCGTCAATTTGGGAACAAGCTTTTAGGTTTAGGTGACAATGTGATCATCAGGAAAATTTCTCTGGATACCACCGTATCTAAACCTTCTGTTCTGTTTTATATCGCAGTTTATCTCTAAAGATTTCAATGCGGATCCTCTCCGGCCAGTATAAAGGTTTTGAAATCGGGCATGGCAGGGGAAGCGGTGTTAGGCCCACCCAATCCAAAATACGAAAGAGTCTTTTTGATTATTTGGGTCCGTTGCGGGGGGATTCATTCACCGATTTGTTTGCGGGGACGGGAATCATTGGGCTTGAATCAGCCAGTCGGGGTGCAAATCCGGTCACTCTGGTTGAATCGAATTCCATTCGATTTAAAACACTACGGAAAGAAGTTCAGAAGTTCGATAAAACAAAGATAAACATTTATCGTGAAGATGTGTTTCGATTTCTTGAACATACGACTCCCACCGATTATCTTTTTGCGGACCCACCGTATGAACTTTTGGACTACAGCCATATGGAATCTCTGGTTAAATTGGCTATGAATAATCTTAAACCAGGGGGAACCTTCATTTTGGAAACAAACCGGAAAGAATTGCTGGTTGAAGACGCGGTCGTTAAGTCGTATGGAGATTCTTTCCTCTACATTTGGACGAATCATGATTAGAAAAGTGATCTATCCCGGAACTTTCGATCCGATCCACAACGGTCATATTGATATAGCAACCCGTGCATCCAGGTTGTTCGATGAGTTGATTTTTGGCGTGGCGGACAATCCTTCTAAAAAACCACTATTTAACGTAGAAGAACGTATTGAATTGATTAAAGAAGCCACCCGGCATCTAACCAATGTTTATGTTAAATCCACACCCGGTTTGGTGATTGATTTTGCACAAACGGAATCTGCCGTTGCATTAATTCGGGGTCTCCGGCATGTATCCGATTTTGAATTTGAATTCCAAATGGCTATGATGAACTACCATTTGGATCCTTCGATCTCTACGGTATTGATGATGCCCGATGAAAAATATATCCATTTAAATTCAACGGTGGTGAAGGATGTGGCAAAACTAAATGGCAATATTACCGATTATGTCCCGGCCTTAGTAGAGGAGAGCTTAAAAGCTAAATTCAAATAGGACTTTATTTGTAAATTTTGTTCTGTATTTCGGGTTCTTAAGGAGTCTTTGCGGTTATGCCAACATATGAATATCGATGTGGGGATTGTGATCATCAATTCGAAGTATTTCAGTCGATAAAAGATCAGGCTATAACCGAATGCCCAAAATGTCATCATCAGTCGGTTCATCGATTAATTGGATCGGGGACCGGACTGATTTTTAAAGGCTCAGGCTACTATCTAACGGATTATCGGAGGAAAAACGGATCAACATCCAAATCTCCGGATTCAACCAGTAAACCCGAGAAAAAGAAGACTGAATCTGTAAACACAAAAAAACAGGATTAAAACTTAATGAACACTTTACAAGGAGAAAATATCCGCATGGAAAACGGGGCATTGGTTGTCCCGAATCATCCTGTCATACCTTTTATCGAGGGGGATGGAACCGGTCCGGATATCTGGGCGGCCACAGTTCGCGTTATTGACGCAGCCGTAGAAAAAGCTTACAATGGCGAAAGGTCCATTGTTTGGACAGAAGTCTACGCAGGGGAAAAAGCATACAAAAAAACCGGTTCATGGTTGCCGGAAGAAACATTTGAAACCATTCAAAAACAGTTTATCGCCATTAAGGGGCCGCTCACAACACCGGTAGGAGGCGGAATCCGCTCTTTAAACGTCGCTTTACGGCAGAGATTGGATCTTTATGCTTGTGTGCGTCCCGTTCGCTGGTTTCAAGGCGTTCCGTCGCCTGTGAAGGAACCAAGCCTGGTGGACATGGTTATTTTCCGTGAGAATACGGAAGATATTTATACCGGGATTGAATGGATGTACGGTGAACCCGACGTGGAAAAAGTGATGGATTTTTTGATTAACACAATGGGCGTAACCAAAATTCGTTTTCCAAAGACATCATCAATTGGAATCAAACCGGTTTCTCAGGAAGGTACAGAACGCTTGGTTCGTTCTGCTATCGATTACGCTTTATCGCATGATCGGAAATCTGTCACCCTGGTCCATAAGGGTAATATTATGAAATTTACCGAAGGCGCCTTTAAAAACTGGGGTTATGAGGTTGCTGAACGTGAATATGGTGATAAAGTCTTCACCTGGGCACAATGGGGACGTATTAAGGCCGAGAAGGGCGAAGATGCGGCTAATGAAGCACAAAATACGGCTCTGAAATCCGGCAAGCTTCTGATCAAAGACTTCATCGCGGATGCATTCCTGCAGCAAATTTTGCTCCGTCCGGCAGAATATGATGTTGTGGCAACACTGAATCTCAACGGAGATTACATCTCCGATGCTTTGGCAGCGATCGTTGGCGGAATTGGCATCGCACCGGGTGCGAATATCAATTACATTACCGGTCACGCCATCTTTGAAGCCACGCATGGAACAGCCCCGAAATACGCCGGTTTGGATAAAGTGAATCCTTCTTCGCAGATATTGTCCGGTGTCATGATGCTGGAGCATTTAGGCTGGCAGGAAGCGGGCGACCTGATCGTGAAAGGCATCCAAGATTCGATTGGTAAAAAACACGTTACGTATGATTTTCATCGCTTGATGGATGGCGCGACAAAACTTAAATGTTCAGAGTATGGTTCGGAAATCATCTCAAACATGTAAACTATTCGCGATAGCTTCACGTAGAAAGGGTGCATTAGATATGCACCCTTTTTAAATTCCAGACAAAATACATTCCATTATGTTTATCGATGTTACTGAGATTCGTTTGATTGCCGGAAATGGCGGCCCCGGAGCTGTTTCTTTTCGCCGTGAAAAATTTGTACCCAAGGGCGGCCCCGATGGGGGCGATGGTGGGCGTGGTGGACATATCTTTTTTAAAGTGGATCCGCATTTGAGGACGCTTCAGGATATCCCGTATAGAAAAGTATACCGCGCTCCTCATGGTTCTCCGGGGCAATCAAGCCGAAAATTTGGCGCTGATGGAAAGAATGTCGTGATCACGGTTCCGCCCGGGACGCAGATCATTTCAAAGCAAGACAATCAAGTCGTTGCTGATTTGACCGATGCAGAACAAACTTACCTGGCTTGTAGCGGCGGGAAAGGGGGTAAAGGGAATGTGCATTTTAAATCATCCACGAAACAAACACCTCGTTATGCACAACCCGGATTAAAAGGAGAAGAATGTGAATTCCGGCTTGAATTAAAGTTGTTGGCTGATGTAGGTCTCGTTGGATTACCCAACGCAGGGAAATCCACCTTGCTTAGCGCCTTATCGAATGCCAGACCTAAAGTGGCGGACTATCCGTTTACGACACTGAATCCCAACCTTGGAATTGTTAAATATGGTGACTTCGAATCATTTGTGTGCGCGGATATTCCCGGTCTGATTGAAGGTGCTGCCAGTGGAAAAGGATTGGGACATCAGTTTCTGCGGCATATTGAAAGAACCTCCGTATTGGTGTTTTTAGTTGATTGTATGACAGATGAGCCAAATAAAACCGTTGACCTGTTATTGGATGAACTGAAGGCCTTCAATCCACATTTATTGAAAAAACCCAGATTGCTGGTATTGACAAAAAGTGATGTATTGGGAGAAGATGCTTTAGAACCTCAAAAAGATTTTATTCTGATATCCGCTCATTCCGGAGCCGGACTTGATCTGTTAATCCGCGAAATAGTACCCTATTTAAATGAATCCAAAAGCACAAATTATTAATCTTTTACAGGTTCCCGGATTAGGTCCGCACCGAATCCGAGGTATGATTTCAACATTTTCGCTGGAAACGGATTTTTTCCAACTCTCGATTAAAGAGCTTTGCAGTGTTCCGGATATCAATCAAAAGACTGCCAGGAGTATTAAGGAATACTCGAGGTTCGAATTCAGTTTAGGCGAGTTAGAAAGAGCGCGGAAACTGAATACCAATATAGTTTCCTTTTATGAAAATAGTTATCCTCAGTTATTACAGAAGATATATGATCCTCCTGTATTACTTTATGTGCGCGGAAACTCCTTGAGGCAAGATGAGGATTGCGTTGCAATTGTTGGAACCAGGACGATGACCGAGTACGGGAAAGAAATCGCGGCAGCGATTTCAAAGGAATTGACAGGTCTGGGAATTACAATTGTAAGCGGATTAGCCCGCGGTGTGGATACCACTGCACATCGCACCTGTGTAGAATCCGGCGGGCGTACAATCGCTGTTTTTGGCACCGGAGTTGATCGAATTTATCCGGCGGAAAACAAAGCACTGGCAGATAAAATATTTGAAAGGGGAGCTATTGTATCAGAGTTTCCATTTGGCACCAAACCGGATGCGCCTAATTTCCCCAGACGCAATAGAGTCATCAGCGGGTTATGTCACGCCACCATTATAATTGAAGCCGGTACAAAAAGCGGTGCAATCCTGACCGCACTAAATGCGGTCGATCAAAATCGTGAAGTATTTGCCGTACCCGGTAGACTGACTGACAAGCAAAGTATTGGATGTAACCGTTTGATCCGGAACGGAGCGATCCCTTTTTCCAGTGTTGATCGATTGCTGGAACATATTCAATCCCGCATGAATCATCCGTTAAAACCCGTGCAACAGTCGCTGGTTTTGGATCTGACTCATGATGAGATTGCCATTCTTGAACACTTGAATTCAGACCCCCTGCATATAGATGATTTATCAGCAAAAGTGGGAGTTGGTGTGAGCCAATTGTTGACCTCACTCTTGCAATTAGAACTGAAAGGAGCCGTAGTTCAACTCTCCGGAAAACATTTTGTGAGAGCAAATAATCTTAGGATATAATACGAAATAAAAACAGATGAGGCGTAATACTAAAGTAAAAAGAAAGTGATATAACGTAAGTAGTGTAATAATAATGAATATGATTGTATTCTGGAAAGCCAAAATGCTTCTATTAAAATATTTAAGTGTCTTTAAGCTATTAGAAAACATCCAGTTGATCACACTAAAATAATTGCCCCGAAACACACAAAATCTATTTATATTCCAGTACAATTTTTGAGAGGGTTTCTATGCGTGATCAACCCCACATCTTAATAGTGGAAGATGATCTGGATACGCAAGTATTATATGAAAAGACCATTGGCCGTAAATATGGGATTGCCAAGGCAGTTTCGGTCAATGAGGCAAAGCAGTTCTTAACAAAAGATAAGTGTGACCTCGTCTTATTGGATTTATCATTGGAAGGCAGTGAAGACGGATTGGATTTAACACGGTATATACGGCAAAGTAAAAAATTGAAATCTATTCCGGTTATTGCAGTAACGGCCCATGCATTCACTCAGGATATGGATAACTGTCTTAGCGCCGGATGCAATGAATATGTACCGAAGCCATATCCAATTTTTGAACTATTAAAAAAGGTTGACGAATATTTAGCAGCCTGAATAGATCTGTTTTATATCGATTTTTCTGTTTATTGTATCCCAACCATTTTACCGGTTAGTGTCAAAACAGTAATTTCAGACGGAATCCCCAA
>CAZJWP010000004.1:0-53920 GCA_964549745.1 uncultured bacterium
CGAAGGAGGAGACTGCCTGTCCCGTACCGAACAGCGTGAGGTCGGGAAGCTATCGTAGGTCCGACGAAGTTCACGGGAACGGTGTCGGAATCCAATTTTTAGGGCCCGAAATTAGTAGATTTCATGGGCTTAAACAATCGTTCAATGTGAACCCGATCAATTTATCGAATTCGTGCTTGTATGGACAGGAAAATACAATTAGGTTCCCCGACCTTTTTTAGAAAGGAACATCGACACGAAGTCTATTCTATTAGCCACAAACAATCCGCATAAGGTCAAAGAAATTCAGGCTGTGCTGGCAAACGATAGTGTGAAAATTCACACGCTAAGGGAATTCCCACAAATCGGAGACATCCCTGAAACCGGTTCCACGCTTGAAGAAAATGCCTTAATCAAGGCCAGGGCCGGATTTAAAGCTTCCGGGATATCAACGGTTGGTGATGACACGGGACTGGAGGTCGATGCATTGAACGGAGCGCCGGGAATTTTCGCTGCCCGTTACGCCGGACCAGAGTGTTCATTTGATGACAACATCGATAAGCTTTTGCAGGAATTGAATGGAGTTCCGCTGGAAAAGAGAACGGCCCGATTTCGGTGTGTGATGGCCTGGGTGACGGAAAAAGGGGAACAAACGGTTGAAGGCGCTATTGAAGGAATTATTCTGAAAGAGCGAATAGGAACCAACGGGTTTGGATATGATCCGATCTTTTGGATCCCGGAATTACATAAATCATTTGCAGTACTATCTCAATCAGAAAAAAACCATATCTCTCATCGTGGACTGGCGTTGAAAAAACTTTGTAATATTATTCGATAATGATAATCATCAGGACCACAATAACAAGGAGAACTTATCTGTAGATAATCCGCTATCAGTTTTATGGCTTACGCCATATGCCGCTTTGTAATCATTTAAATAACTAATAGATCGGAGTCCCCTTGAACCAAAGGGCAAGGGAAATTTTTGTGTCCATTGTGGTTCTGACCGTCTTCTCATTGATTTACGGCCAGTCGGCGGATTCCGTCTCCTATATCCCACCTCAATTTCGAATAACAAATCCCTGGGTTGCGCAACCCTTTGATACTGAACCTGTTCCATTGCATTTTCCCCTGGATACACTGAAATTACCCATGGGTATCTTAAGTATTCCGGGTCTAACCAATGTTCGGGCGATCCTATTCGCGAAAGATTGGTCAGTCGTTCAAATTTCGCAGACAGTAAATGGAGTGAGTTATGCAGTCCCTTTCATTGCCACTGCCGATTGGTATTTTACCCACCGATTGCAACAGAATTTGATCACAGAATTTGCAGAGAGAGTCAACTTGCATGAATTCGGGAAAACAGGGCAGAAACAGGCCGGACATGGGAAATCATTGGAGGTTGTCGGCGTTGATCTCGGCGGGCTTGGAAGAGCGTCTCTCCGGGTAAATGGAAACGTGAGTATCTCCGGTAAGGCAGTTTTCCAAAATCAAAATTCTATACAGTCAACATACAATCAATCACAAAATACGCATATTGAATTCGATCAGAAACAGAACCTGGGTATTGAAGGAAAAATTGGAGACCGAATCACGGTCAAACTGGACCAGGATTCAGAACGTGATTTTAATTGGGAAAATAACATTCGTATCAGCTATAAAGGGGATGAAGACGATATCATCCAACAAGTGGATGCCGGAAATATCTCTTTATCCTTACCCGCGACACAATATGTCACCTTCTCTGGTAGTAATAAAGGATTATTCGGGCTTAAAGCCGTTTCCAAGTTTGGGCCTGTTGATGTCACTACAATCGCTTCGATTGAGCAGACACAAAAACAAAAACAGAGCTACACGGGCGGTTCGGCCAGCAATACACAGCAAATAAAAGATTACAATTATGTGAAAAATCGATACTTCTTTGTTCATCCCTGGTTTAGGAACGGGGTGCTATCTGATTCAGTCACAACCGTGCCTGTTTCAACATCCTTCATGATATATCCATTTTATCCGTTATATAAAGGATCGCACCGAATATTAAATTCCCAGGATGCACACAGGGTTGTTATAAAAAACTTCGAATTGTATAAACGCGATGTGACGAATGATCCTTCGGCCTTAGAGGGAACAGCCTATGTTGACCCCAATCGACCTGATTTTAAAAGTGAAGAAAACCTAAATGGTACATTTGTCAGATTGGAAATTGATACCGACTACTCCCTTAATCAGGATTTGGGTTATATACGGATGAACACCCAGGTTTCCAATGACATCGTTGGTTGTACTTTCGATTTAGTCAACACACAGGGAGATACGGTTTTTTCCGTTGGACATCGCGCATCAGGTACCGATACTACACTTGCTTTACTTTTGTTAAAAACTGCCAATCCCCATCCATCAGATCCGAATTGGAATCTCATGTTCCAAAATGTATATGATCTGGGTGCGTCCAATATCAACCCGGACGGTTTTGCAGTTAGAATAGTGAACAATCTTGTTACACCTGAAAGTGATCGGAACAAAAAAGGTGTAGCTTATCTGACTCTGTTTGGATTGGACAGCACGGATAATTCAGGCCAGACTCAATCGGATGAGCTGATTGATATGGATAATTATTCAATCCTGAATGTGGTGACCGGCGAATTGATTTTTCCCACCTATTTTCCATTTGTTTCAACAGATTCAATAGCGGGGGGAAATCCGGATCCTGAACTGACCGTGGATTTAACAAATGGTGCTATGTATACGACCACCAATACAACCGACATCAATAATTCATCTGTTTTCACAATCGAAGCGGATTATACAAATCAAAGTTCGACAATTAATCTGGGATTTATGCTGGTGGATGGCAGTGAAGAATTAAGGGCCAACGGAGATCTTCTACAAAGGGGAACAGATTACCAAATCGATTATTTTACAGGAACGATCAATCTTATTAGCGAAAAAGCTAAAGATCCCAATGCGAAGTTGGAAATCTTGTATGAGAAACATGAGTTAGTTTCGTTCGATAAAAAAGTCATCTTGGGAACAAGAGCGCAAATGGATTTTGGTAAAAATTCATTTTTGGGTGCAACAGCATTGTATTTCAATCAATCCGTGGTGAACCAGAAAATAGATGTTGGATATGAACCCACCCGGAATTTTATTTGGGATGTGAACGGACGATATGCACACGATTTAAACGGTTTGACCCGTTTTTTAGATCGATTGCCCATTGTTGAGACTGAAAAGCCATCTTCTTTTTCTGTTGAAGGAGAAATTGCTCAAGTCATGCCGAATCCAAACTCGTTAAATAATAAATCCACCGGTGATCCAAACGGTGTTGCATACATCGACGATTTTGAAGGTGTAAAACGAACCACCTCTCCAACCATTTTACAACGCTCATGGAAACCCTCCAGCGCACCTCTAAACCCATTCACGCTTAGACCGTACTCACAGCTTAATCGTGCACGGATGTATTATTATAATCCGTATGGTCAAGTCGCCACTACGGATATTTGGCCGAACCAATCCACTTCGCTCAGAGCTCAAAATGAACTCACAGATATCATGATCCTGCACCAAACGGTTCGCCCGCAACAGGCCGGTGTAGATCCGGATTCGGTTTGGTCGGGAATTACGACTACACTGTACTCGGGAGACTATGACCAAACCCAAAGTAAATTTCTGGAAATTTGGGTTAAAGGTACACAGGGAAACCTGGAAGTGGATTTAGGGAAAGTCAGTGAAGACTGGAATGGTGATGGAAAATTGAATACGGAAGATAAACCATCCGGTGGTTTGAATTATGGGAACGGATTATTAGACGAGAATGAAGATACAGGTTTAGATGGTTGTTTTGATGAATACGAAAATGGCTGGGGTGGTTGCCTGACCGGAGATTCAACTTATGCGGATTACCTGGAGTATTATCAGGAAACCGGGAATCCCGTCCCGATTAATATGGCTTCCGATGTGGACCCAAATGACCCCAACGACGATAACTGGAGTTTTTCAACTAGCAAGCTGGATTATCATAAAACCAACGGAACCGAGGGAAATGGTTCCGGGAATACGATCCAGGAAGGCGGACGTTATCCGGATACTGAAGATCTGGATCACACAAATACCTTTGAAACCCAGAATGATTATTTTTACAAAAAGTTTGCATTGAATGATACAACCTACCTGGCGGGTATTACCGAGAAAGATGGCAAGCCGACCGGTTGGCGGCTGTTTAGGGTTCCACTTAGTCATTTCATTCCCACGTCCAATATTGGGTGGAATGAAATTCAAAATATTCGTCTTATTTGGACGGGCGTGGATTCAGTTGCTTACCTCGAGATTGCAAAAATTGAATTGGTTGGGAATGATTGGTTGGAATTGGGCGTCGCCAATGATTCCAGTCATACATACACCAAAGATGATAGTGTCTTTGCAATTGCTGTAACCAATACGGAAGACAATGCTGACTATACACCCCCGACAGGTGTACAGGGTGAATATGATCAAGTCAATCAAGTAAGGGCAAAAGAACAGTCACTGGTATTAAAATTTGATAATTTAGGGCCTTACAAAAAAGTGGCAGCCCAAAAGGCGTTGCTCAGCCTTTCGGGAGATCGTGCAAAAAGCTATCTGACCTATGATCGAATGAAAATGTTTGTATATGGAAGTTCTCCGGGGATTACCACGGACCAAACAGATGTTCATTTCTTTTTGAAGTTTGGTTTGGATGAGAAAAACTATTATGAAATTCGTCAACCTGTATATCAGGGCTGGGATCAAACAGAAAACAGGAATTCAATTGATATTGATTTGAATTGGTTAACCCGGTTGAAGCTGCGTGATTCCACAAATATTGATCCCTTAAAATATAATCCGAATGATGTGTTTTATGATTCGTCCGGAACATTAATTTATCAATTTGCTGATGCAAACGGGCAATTGACTCAAAAAGTTGTCATGATAAAGGGTCAACCGTCTTTGAACAGAATAAAGAATATTACTGTAGGTTTGATCAATGTGTCATCCGGGGAGATTACCGGCGAAGTCTGGCTGGATGAATTACGGTTAAGCGGAGTTAAAAAGGACAAAGGCATTGCGATGCGTGTCAAAGGGAAATTGGACATGGCTGATCTAGGGTCAACCACGATTCAATATGCAAGAAAAGACGCTGACTTCCACGTCCTTCAGGACAGATTAGGGACCAACCAGACCAATAGTGCTCTAAATGTTAACTCTAACTTTCAGATGGATAAATTCCTTCCATCGTTTTTAGGATTGAAAATTCCGGTTAATACCTCATTTTCAAATTCAGTAAATCAACCAAAATATTTCCCGGGTACGGATATTTTAGTAGATAAATCCAATGTGCCGGATTCCATCCTGGCCAAGTCTACTAACGTATCTTTGAGTACATCAATTTCCAAAGCCAGCCATTCTGACCATAAGTTAATTAAATATACATTGGACAATCTAAAGGGCAATTTTTCCGCTTCACGAAAAATAAGTTCTAACAACCAAACTCTTGAAAATCGGAATGAGACATATTCCGGAGGTCTCACCTATTCACTACGATTTGGTAAAGATTCTTTTATCAAACCGTTCCGATGGGCAGGGTTTCTTCCATGGATTGGCGATCCGCTCAGTGAAATTCAATTTTACTATTTACCCTCTTCTTTTAGTACAGGGATGAAACTTAATGAAGGTTTGAACTCCAACACGCCCAGAGTAGGGGATCGAACGGATAAATACTCATTTGGACTAAATCGGGATTTGGGTATTTCATATAACCTGACCGACAACATTAATTCCGGCTACAAGCATAGTATCAAAAGTGACTTACAGGAATATCGCGGATAT
The DNA here is from genome assembly GCA_964549745.1 of uncultured bacterium. GTDB lineage: Bacteria > Fidelibacterota > Marinisomatia > Marinisomatales > J089 > J089. The sequence goes on from CAZJWP010000004.1 coordinate 5,827, forward strand.
GCCTGGATGGCGCTTCGGGATTTATCACCGGGTATCGTGACAAATGAAAATGAGAGTCTAAACCTGGGCTGGACTCCGGAATTCTTAAAAATCTTCAATCCAAATTTCAACTATTCCGCAGCGTATGCCTGGAATGAGTCATTGGGTGACCGTTTGAAAGACTATGGCGCAAGAATCGGGACTAACCTGCAATTTTCCTCAGGTTTTTCTATCTCGCCAAGATCAATCGTGGAATTATTCTATAAACCGGCTTCTGCAAATAAAAACCCCGGAGGACATAGACGAAGAGGGGCGTTGAACAAACCAAGCGAGGAACCCAAGCCCGAGTTAAAGAAAAATCGACCTGTGTTAAAATTCCTCCATAATATGAGCAGTAAAATCAGTCCTATTTCTATAAACTACAAACAGGGATTGAACCGGACTGGAAACGGAGTACTGGGGCAGGTACCAACCGGGTATAAATTTGGATGGCTTCCGGAACATGGGCAACCCATATCACCTTCGGTCGGTACAAATACGGGGGATTGGAGCTTCAACCGTGATTTTTCAATCAATTCAGGGATAAAACCCGGCGCCCGGGTCTCCATTAATTTTAATTATGCACAAAATATTGCGGCCAATCGGAATGGTGTTGGTCTGGATAAAAGGTCCTTATCCCGGAGTTATTTAGGAACCAGTAAAACCCTTGAAAACGGGTTCCCTTTCCCGGGGTGGTCGGTCAGAATCACAGGTCTTGAGAAACTGCCTATTATCAATAAACTTGTCCAAACGGCAACCTTGGAACACAGCTATTCCGGGAAGCAATCCATGGAGTGGAAATTTGAGAACCAAAAGGTTGACCGTATCCCCTTCTTTAGCCCGGGAATTTTTATAGATCAACATGGTGATTTTCAAACCCAATCCAAAATTAGTCAGAGCTTTTCTCCTCTGGTTGGTCTGTCCTTTACATTGGTTAAAAATATTTCGTTAACGATTCGAAATACGCAGGATATTTCCGTCGATGTTCGGGATGCCGGTATCACCAAACGTATTCAAGGAACCTGGTCCGCATCCAGCAGCTACAATCATCGCGGTGGATTTACGATCCCAATTCCTTTTATGAAGGATTTCCATATACAAAATAATATGAACTTCACCCTTAATTATGATGCCAACAACGATGCCTCTTACAGTACAACCAAGGAATCGAATAAGCTGACAATAACGGCCAAATCTTCTTTATGGAAAATCGGTTTGAGGGTGCAATATTCATTTACTTCCAAAGTAAATGGCGGGTTGCGATATGAATACCGGGAAACATCGAATGTGAATACCGGTCGTAAGATTGATCGTGATTTTGGGTTTGATCTCAACCTGGCGATTAGTGGTTAAAATGCAAAAATCACGATTATCTGTTCTTCTCTCAATCTTGTTTGCAATTGCACCAGCATGGAGTCAGGACGCGATTCCATTTGATGGAAGCGCCGCATTTAATATTTTGGAAAAACAGTGCAATTTCGGTCCGCGAAATCCCGGCTCTACCGGTTATTATGAATGCCGTGACTGGCTGACAGACCAACTTCGGGTATCCGCCGACACGGTGGTTGTACAACCGTTTACGCGGAACGATCCATTTACGGGTCAGCCCTACGATATGGAAAACCTGATGGGTGTGTATGGAGTGAAAAAACCTCCGGGAATACTACTCGCAGCCCATTGGGACACACGGCCCTGGGCGGATGAAGATCAGGATGATTTTTACAAAAAAGAACCAATTTTAGGGGCCAACGACGGCGCCAGCGGAGTCGCTGTATTGCTTCAGATTGGGAAAATGCTTAACGAGATGGACCTTCCATATCAAGTGGTCATTGTTTTACTGGACGGTGAGGATCTGGGGCAACCGGGTCGTCCTGAGAGTTATGCACAAGGTTCCGAAGAATTAGCTAAAAATCCACCGATTCCATTGCCGCCGGAAGGAATTTTGCTTGATATGATCGGAGACAGCAATCTCCATATATCCAAGGAGCAAAACTCCTACTATCAAAATCCAGATTTAGTCAAATCACTCTGGGATTTGGCTGCACAACTAAACTTAAAAGCGTTCAATAAAAGAATAGGTCCAAATATCTATGATGATCATATTCCATTATATCGTTATGCCGGGGTTAAAATGATTGATTTGATTGATTTCGATTATCCCGATAAATATACCAATTACTGGCACACTCATTGGGATACACCGGAACACTGTTCTGCAAAGAGCCTCGATCAAGTTGGTACATTGATCATTAATTTTTTAGCTGACCGGTCAAGGAGAGATTGAATTGTGCCATAAGCTTCACTATTTTCAACCCATGCGACTGATCCTCTTCATTGGAGCGCTGATCCTGATCTGGGGTTGCCCGGGACCGACACCAACCCAGCAAACCGGGAACCCGGCGGGTGAAGTTCAATTCTCATATTTGCAGGATGCAAACCAACTTTATTTCGGGATACAGCTTAATCCCGACTTGTTTGAAAGCCGATTTGACAGCGCTCTTGTTCGGTGGTACGGAACCGATTCTACACGCACGCCCGATTCACTGACGCTAAATGACGATGGGCTCAACGGTGATATTATTGCCAACGATGATCAATATTCATTGAAAGTTGACAATTTGGCCTCGGTATTGTCAAATCCGATTACGAATAACGACAGTGGACAGGTTTATTTTGATATTGACCTGATTCAAAAATTAGGAACTATAACCCTTCACAAGACTGAATATCTCGGCAATCTTAAACCTGTACTTGTCCGGGCTGCCGCTCCGGATACAGCATTGCGTCCTTCGTCAGGGCTTGAATTGTATCTCGTGACATGCCAGGTCCGCGACGCAAACGGGCTTGACGATATTCAGTGGGCGGGATTCAAATCCTATCACACACAATTGGATTCGTTTTTAAATCACGGGAATTACATCTTTCTCTACGATGATGGGGGTCAGACCATTTTGTATAATCCCAATATCACCAGCGGGGATTCGGTAGCCGGAGATGGGATATATTCCTTCCAGGTACCCTTAACAAATAGCTCACTATCCGGAACTTACCGGTGGATATTTGAAGCTCAGGATTTTTCCGGAGCCCGGAGTGATACGCTGGTCAAACAGGTGGTGATTCAATGAAAATACGATTTATTCTAATCCCGCTATTCGTGTCCGCAATTTTCGCCGGAGACCTGATTCCAACAAACTACTCACTTAGTGAGTCGATGCCCCATTCTTCACGAGTCATTGGATTAACCAGCAATATTGTTTCCGAAATTAAACTGCAAGGCGATTCCCTGGTTTGGCTTGGTACGAGCAGTAGCATTGCCAGGATGGAAGATTCGGCTACCGTGGTAACACTCGATACACTGCGGCTTTCGGATGGAACGGATCAGCTCATGGAATACGGAATTTCTGCTATTGCTGTTTCCGGTGATTCTGTGCTGTTTGCTTCGGCGACGCGGGATAAGGATGTGTCAGTCGGCGCAGGTTTGTATTATGCAACAAACGGATCGGATTCTTTGCCGATCTGGACTTATTATCCGCAACCGGTCGAACAGATAGGGGATTCCCTGGTACCGTTTGCCAACAAATATTTCCGTGCAAATCCGATTACAACAGATCATAAAAATGTGACCTACGATGCATCCATTGGCGGCGGCTATTTATGGATTGCCAGTTGGGCCGGAGGTCTTCGACGGTTTGATTTAGCGAACGGACATAGTTTTGATCGTGTCCCGCTCCCGATGGATGCGCAGGATACATTACTCACATGTTCGGATTCGTCCTATGTTACGAATAATGATGGCCAGGACGTCTTAAAGAACTATTACCAAAATCCACAAGACCCGTCGGACGGTGGCACCGGAAATCATAACCACAAAGCTTTTTCGGTATTGGCTTATTCTGATACAGTCTGGGTTGGGACAGCAGATGGAATTAACCGCGGAATATTGGGATTGAACGGCTGTATTGATTGGACTCATTTTCGGTTTCCATACGACGGCATGAGCGGGAATTGGGTGGTCAGTATTACACGTCAGGATAAAGCCGGTAAACACTTGATCTGGGCTGTGACTCTTAGTACGGATCTTGAAGGAGAGCAACGAGGCGTGAGTTACACCGATGATGATGGTGAAACCTGGCACAGCGTATTACTCAATGAACGAGGCTACAATGTAATCTCTCAGGATTCTCTGGTTTTAGTATCGACGGACAACGGACTTTGGAGAAGTGATGACGGTACAAACTGGGCTTTATATAAACCGGCCCATCAGGCGATTCCCATGCAGGCTGACGAAATTTTAAGTAATACTGTCTACGCTGCGGTTCCCGATGCGAGGAGTTATTTCCCGAATCCAATTCTTTGGATAGGGACACCGGATGGCTTAGCGAAGTCATCGGATTTATCCGGGCAAAACTGGACAATCTTTCGTACAAATTATGATCCTCAAACCGCCTATGCTTATCCGAATCCATTTTCACCCATGTCCCACAATCAGGTTGATGGTGACGGCTACGTTCGCATCCATGTGGACGTGCATACCAGTTATGTTGTGGACATGTCCGTATATAATTTTGCCATGGAAAATGTTTTCCGGCAATCTTACGATCGCAGAACGGCGAACGGAACCTTGAAATGGAATGGACGTGATTCTAATGGCCGATTGGTTGCAAATGGCGTTTATTTCATTAAGTTGGATTACGATGCCAAGACAGATTGGCTGAAACTGATTGTCGTTAAATGAAAAAGAAAAAATACACATTCAAACTCACGTGGGTCACTCTTTGCACCCTGTCATCAATTTGGGCCGGTGATTATGCCGGAATGTCCGGTAGTTTCCTCCGTATGGGAACCACCGCCCGCTCGATTGCCATGGGCAGCGCCTTTACCGCCGAAATGGATTATGGATTTACCGCGTATCATAATCCGGCAACTGTATCCTTACTGAATTCAAAACAGATTTCATTTTCTTACCAGGGCTTAAGTCTGGGCCGGCAATTCAATGCTGCAGCCATTGCTTTTCCGCTTCCTCCAACAGGCGGACTTGGGATTTCCTGGGTTGGGAGCGGCGTATCGAATATCGATGGGCGAACATCTTCCGGTGAGCACACCGGTTCTATGCACACCAGCGAAAATGCATTTATGTTTTCGTTTTCCCAACACATCCTGTCCTGGATATCGGTTGGAATCAATGTGAAAATATTGAGACAGCAATTGCCCATGAATTCGGACAACCTGACCGGCAGTGGAACGGGTGTAGATCTGGGATTTTTACTCTATCCCGAATCACCCTGGAAAATGGCGTTGATGATTCAGGATCTCAATTCATCCTATCAATGGAATACCGGACAGATATTCGACCAGGGCCGCGTATACAAAGAATCTTTCCCAACGATTTATCGTTTGGGAACAACCTATTCGTACCGCGGACTTTATTTTACCGGTGATGCCGGATACATCACGGATCATAAATACGGACTCGGTTATTCGCTAAGAGCTGGAGTCGAATACCAATACAAAGATCACTATTTCCTCCGGGCGGGTTTTGGAAACCAAAGAGCTGCAGGAGGCATCGGGATGGACTACTCGTTGCTAAAACAAAATGACTCTCATTTGGATTATGCGTTTGTAGTTGAATACCCCGCAGGAATTGCCCATGTCATTACGTATGCGCTTGAATTTTAAAACTCTCATCCCCATCCTGGTTCTGGTATCCATGTGCCAGGGAATCGGTACGGGATTCCTGCTGATTCCGGTTTCTGTGGATGAATTAGCCTTGTGCTCCAATCCTGTCATGGGATTACGATCAAATGCAAATCCGGCTTTAGTCTCTCTGAATACCGGGGAATATCGGGTAACCGTATCATCCGGACTGACTTTGGGCGGGACACGCTCCAGCTTGTTGGATTTTGATCGGCAGCGGCAAGGCCGCGACTGGCGGACACAAATTCGTTATGTGGGAATTGATGGGATCGAATTTCGGTCTGCCTATCCCACCGATGAGTCATTGTCACAATATGGCGCTTATGGATTGGTCGGCGCCCAACAGGTTGCTTTTGATTACCACGGATTCCGGGTGGGTGCGGCGATAAAGTATATCTGGATGCAATTGTACGACCGTTCGGCCAAGGGCGGCGCTTTGGATTTGGGAATGACAAGATCAATCTCTCCGAAATTTAGTGTTGGAGCTTCTATCCTCAATATGGGATACATCACCGCCTTTATCTCGAGAAATTCCACATTACCACTCCGGATTTTGGGCGGTGGCTCTTATCGGTTAGAAAGTGGTCAGATCAAAGATAACATCGCTGTTAGCGGCGAATTTTCTTCACAGGTTCAGGGACTCATTTTGAGGGTCTCAAATCAGATTGATTGGCAGCAAATCCAATTGTTGCTGGGTACCGAAACGTCGAAAAAAGTAACAACCGTTTCGACCGGAGTGAAAATTCGAACCGGACGGTTCGATATCGGTTATGCGATTCGATTTGGCAATCAGGGGCTTGGATTACCGCAGTATTTTGAATTGTCCGCCCGCCTGCCCTGATGCCCGGAAAAAACGGAACTCCCTGGAAAATAGCGACAACAATATTGGCTGGCGCAGTCATATTGTTGACAGTTTTATTATTGTACAATAAGCGAAAACCGGCCCCGGCCAAACCAATCCCGACTCCAACAAAAAAAACACCTTTGCCAAAGCCAATCAATAAGGGTGAAATCGTATTTATTATTGATGATTTCGGGTACCGGAATGATAAAGTGGCCGACGGTTTCCTGACGCTTGATGCACCCATGACTTATGCCATAATTCCAGGACATCGCTATAGTCAATCATTTGGACAGGCTGCCAGTCAAAAGGGATATGAAGTGATTATTCACATGCCCATTGAATCCCGGTCAGAATCCAAAGGGGAAACGGAATACCGATTGAATACAGGAATGTCGGAAAAACAAGTTGACGATCGATTGGGAAAGGCGTTTACGGAATTGTTCATGGCGGTGGGGATGAATAACCACCAGGGAAGTAAAGGGACCGAAAATAAATCCTTAATGACTGCTTTGGCAAAGTACCTTCGAAAGAAAGGCGCATACTTCATTGACAGTCGTACTACCGCAAAATCAGTGGCCGAAGAAGTCATGCGGGAAAATAACGTTCCCACCGGTCATCGCGCCGTGTTTCTGGACAATGATTCCGATCCGGATTTGATAAAGACCCAGATCGGCGAGCTGACAGAAAAGGCCAGGCATTACGGATTTGCGATTGGAATCGGCCATGTTCGCCCAAATACCCTGGAAGTGTTGAAGAAAGAAATTCCCAGACTGGAGAAGGAAGGATACAAATTGTTGTACGCTTCTCAAGGTGTGGGGTGAAGTGTATAGAAAAGTTTTAAGTTTCAAGGATCAGGATTCAAGAACTTAAGATATATTTAAATTGATCATCTGTTTGACTTGTATCAACTGTGGAGACTTTAAAATTGTATTTTTCTATTGATGTATTAATTTCTCCGACCCTTTATGCTAAGAATTCCCCATTCTGGTGTATGATTAGAAAATTCATCCGAAGGTCAAAAAAACCATGACGCTAAAGAATTTCAACAAATTGTTCCTTATCGGCAGCATTCTATTCTCAATGTATTCTATGTCGTATGCGACTAATATTCGATTCATGGATTACAATGTACTTAGTTACAGCAGTGGTGATAATACAAAGGACCAGGCCCTTCGGACAGTCATTGATGAGGCCGGGCCGGACTTATTCATGGCGGAAGAAATTGTTGCCCAGGACGGCTATAATTCGTTTTTAGCCAATGTGCTGAATTATTCTCAGGACGGCTTATTTGTGGGCGCTCCTTTTACCGATCAATCGGCGTCACAGGACATCGCTTTATATTACAAACCGGATTTGTTCACTTTTATCAGTACAGACATTATTGATATCACAAGTAATTACGGATTGAGAGATGCAGTCGAATTTGTACTAAGACAGAATTCTTCCGGTGTGGAAATTCGCCTGTACGGTATCCATTTAAAAGCCAGCAGCGGCTCCGATAATGAGGCCACCCGCGCAGCGGAAACGGAAGCGTTACGAACTTACTTAAATACACTCCCGGAAGGTTCGAATTTCTTTGTGATAGGAGATTTCAACTTCTATCATTCCGGTGAACTGGGTTTCCAAAATTTAATTGATTCCACGGATTCGAATAACGGTCGCGTTTTCGACCCGGTGAACCGCATTGGATATTGGCATAACAATAGCGCTTATGCTGATGTCCACACGCAATCGCCCCGGGCCAGTTTCGGCGGAATGGATGACAGGTTCGATTGGATATTCACCAGTGCGTCGATTCTTTCGCAATCCTTGTGCAATTATATTCCCGATACCTATCAGGCTTTTGGGAACGATGGGAATCATTTTAACCAGGGGATCAACGAAGGCAACAATACGGCTGTTCCGGCCAATGTGGCGGATGCTATGGTGACGGCATCGGATCATATTCCGGTGGTCTCGGAATTCGAATTTGTGGACACGGTGATGACCAATGCGGGGATCGCCATTTCGGAGGTGATGCCGAATCCGGCTTCGGTGAGCGATTCATATGGTGAATGGTTCGAGCTGGCGAATGTGGATACGGTTGCTTACAACCTGGCCGGTTGGACCATCGCCGATGAAGGCAGCGATCACCACATCATCGCTCCGGATAACGGGGAATTATGGATATATCCTGGTGATTATTTGGTGCTCGGCCGCAGCGCGGATGAATCCTCCAACGGTGGTGTTCAGGTGGATTATGAATATTCAGGATTTTTACTGAGTAACACTGAGGATGAGATTGTTCTTTACAACGACCAGAATGAAATTGTGGATATTCTGCAATATACCAGCGCATTTCCATTCTCCAGTGGTGTTTCAATGACAATGTCAGATTTATCGGCAGACAATAATGATGCGGCAAACTGGTCCGCATCCACCACGCCTTATGGCAATGGCGATCTGGGAACACCGGGTTTGGCCTGGGATGATTCAATGGCGGTGACTCCCGGTGAACCAGTATTACCGGAAGAATTCGCCTTACTTCCGGCCTACCCTAATCCATTCAATCCCTCTACGACGGTTCCGATTCTGGCCGGCCGCCGGGGAGAGGTCCAATTTGATGTCGTTAATCTGATTGGTCAGAAGATTTATTCTCGGGATTTTTCTGTCAACCCGGGGAGAAATTTAATCCTGTGGGATGGATCGAAAGCATCCAGCGGAACCTATTTTGTCCGAGTGAAAATGGGCAATGAAGTGCGAATACAAAAAATTATCTTACTTAAATAGTTCTGTAGTACATATCTGATAAATAGAACAGGCAAAAGGAATAATTACTCACAAAAAACTAACAAAATTTTGGTTAGATAAAGTTGGATTCACAGGTCCTGTATAGTAAGTTAGGTGCCCTTTCGGGACAACAAAACCATATAATTCTTGGCTCAACAAACAGATGATTTTCTCTACAAGTTGTTCCATCAAACGGAAAATATTCGTCGGATGGATTTTGATTGTTGGCACGATGCTAGTGGGACAGTCACGCCCGGATGTTTTAATGCGGCCCGCCGCCACAGCCACCAATGATATTTTTGATAAATTCACTTCAGTGGGGGAGATCGGTCTTGCCGTGACAAATTTTGGCGTATTAGGGAATGGGTGGAACCAAATCAATAACCGGATTCAACCTTCCTGCCAGTATAAACAACATACGGACATACTTCGTGAAAATGTGGAGCACTTTTCGTATGCCGGGTTATGGATCGGCGGAATCGTTAACGATCAGAAACGTGTTTCAACTTCGATTATAGATGGTGTTTTTGATTCGGGTCAGGAGGGATTCGAATTTTTTTCTGAACCCGGTATGACAATACGTTCATCTATCTCTTCCACCTCTCAGGACTCCATGGCGCAATACTATTCGCCCTACGCGGTATCCCATCAGGATTTCCTGGCTGATTTTAAAGACTATTATTCAAGCACTGTTGATAATGGAGGAATTTTAAATCATTTACCATTGGGTATTGATGTTCACCTGGAGACGTATGCCTGGAATTTTACATTTGCTGATGCTTTTGTCATCCTGAATTATTCGGTCAAGAATGCTTCCAATGATACGATTAAAGATATTTATGCAGGGATTTGGGCGGATGCTTCCATTGGTAATATGAATTATACCGATATTTATTCTCCTGGCGGCGGTTTCAACTGGTATGACAACCTGGATGGATTTGACGATACCCAGGATGAAGCCGGATTTTTACGGAATATTGCTTACCAATATGATGCTGACGGCGATGATGGGTGGGCGGAATCGTATTTAGGGGTTACGGCGCTTGGCGGCAATGTACCGTTAACTCATTTACACTCTCATTATTCGCAATGGGTATGGTCCAGTTCGATCAATTCGGATTATCCCGATTATATCATGCCGATCACGGATCCGGAGCGATATAATACAATGACAAGCGATGTTCCCAAGACGATTGATCCTCTAAATTCACTTTACGGACCTGAGGGATACCCGGCAGTTACAAACAGTTGGCTATTCATGCTATCGGCAGGTCCGTATGGCTCAGTACCGGCAAATGCGGATTCATCCAGCTGGATGTTATTACCCGGAGACACAACCAATATTGTATTTGCCATCGTTTGTGCCCGCTGGGCCGGGAGCGGTGAAAATAGCAAGGAACGTCGTGAAAATTTACATATCAATGCAGATTGGGCTCAGAAGGCATACGACGGTGAAGATAAAAACCGGAATGACAAATTGGATCCGGGTGAAGATCTAAACGAGAATGGGAAGATCGACCGCTATATTTTGCCCGAGCCTCCGCCAACACCCAATATGGCCGTTGAAGTCGGAGATCAGGAAGTCGCCATCTATTGGCAGGACAATGCAGAAGATTTCATTGATCCTATCAGCCGTGAAAAGGATTTTGAAGGATACCGGATATACGGCGCCCATAAAACATTGTCAGATAATACCTCCCAGGAATATACCCTGCTGGGCGAATTTGATTTAGCGGATTCCGTGTATGGTATTGGGTACAACACCGGGTTCGATCAAATACGAATAACTGATGAAAATGGCAATCCGGACAGTGTCAATATTAACGGTCATTATTATCAATATAAATTTGTGAATCGTGGTGTTAAGAACGGCTGGATGAAATACTATTCGGTCACTGCTTTTGATCGGGGTGATCCGGCCTCCAATCTGGAAAGTTTGGAAAGCGCTGTTTCTACCAATAAAGTTTATGTAATTCCGGGGGTAAAAGCTGACACATCCTCCGACTGGGTTGGTCAACCGACCGTTTACCCCAATCCATATCGGGGGCAGGCTGTCTGGGATGGCTATGGCAACCGGGAACAAATGATCTGGTTCCAAAACCTGCCCGCTCATGCGGAAATCAGGATTTTCTCACTGGCCGGAGATCTTGTGGATGTCATTGAACATGACCAACAGTATAATGGTCAGGATATTGAAAACATTAATGAACAGAAAAATCCGACGATGAGCGGCGGGCAACATGCCTGGGATTTGATCACAAAATACGATCAGGCTGCGGCCACCGGTCTTTATATGTTTACCGTCGAAAATTTGGATAGTAAAAATAAGGAAATAAAAGAGGGTAAATTCCTCATCATCAAATAACCAAACAGCGAGGAAATATCATGAAGAAATTGTTACCAGTCTTCATTCTGATTTGCGGCGGATTGCTTACCGCCCAGACCACCTCAATACATGACATACAATATAGCACCGATGTCGGCACAGGATCGGATTGTTACCCGTCTGCTTTAGCAGGTACTTCTGTCAATGTCACGGGAATTGTAACTGCCGTTAAAAGCGGCGGTCAGTTCTATGTACAGGATGCCGATTCTGCTTGGTCCGGTGTCTATGTTTATGACTCAGGATTGGATTGCGCAGTGGGAGATTCAGTATCGTTTACGGCAGATGTAAGTGAATATTACGGAATGACAGAATTAAGCGGATTATCCGATTCTACCATCCATTCTTCTGGCCATTCAGTAACACCCGTAATGGTGAATACAGGCGATATCACAGCAGCTTGTTCGGATACCAGCGAACTCTATGAAAGTGTTTTGGTTACGTTAACCAATGTTACCGTAACTCAAGCAGCCAATTCCTATGGTGAGTGGTATGTGGACGATGGTACCGGTGAATGTCAGCTGGATGACCCGTTTTTCTCGGTTACACCAACAGTAGGAGATTTCTTTGACTCGATTACCGGTGTTGTTGACTACTCCTACAGCACCTATGCTGTTAATCCACGCAGTGCTGACGACATTGTAACTACAGCCATCGGGCCGACCCTGGTCAGTGTCGATTTTGCACCCCAGGCGCCGCTTCCAAGCGAAGATGTACTGGTCACAGTGAATGCCTATGATGATAAAGCGGGATTGGCCGTCGATTTGTATGTTGCGTACGATGGTGGTGGCTTTGCTGCAAATACAATGACTGATAATGCGGATTCCACCTATACTTATACGATCCCGGCCCAGTCTGAAGGAACCACCGCAGAATTTTATGCAATCCTTACCGATTCAGACGATAATGCTGATACCAGCGCGACCTACAATGTGACCTTTGAGACTCCGTCTGAGATTACTCCGATTGCAGACATTCAGGATACAACAGGTGTTGGATCAGATACATCATCCTTCTATGGCCAAACGGTTACGATATCAGGAATCGTAACGGCTGAATTCTGGGGCAGCGCTTCCAATCGGTATATGTTTGTCCAGGATGCACCGGGTGCCTGGAATGGAATTATGCTATTTGAGTACGGAGGCTGGGACTCCTTTGATTTTAACAGTTCCACCGGGATTGTCCATTCCGTTGCCGAAGGTGACAGCGTTACAGTCACTGGAACGGTAGATGAATATAATGGAATGACGGAATTGGGTAGTGTTACCGATTTTACCATTCATGGTCATGCTGTCAATATGATTCCCCCATCTGTACTGACCAGCGATATGTCACCTGATCTGGAAGCCTACGAAGGATGTTTGGTTGAGGTCGATAATGCTACGGTTTCGAATCCTGACGCCAATTATGGCGAATGGACCATAACCGATGCAACCGCCGGCGAAATTAAACTGGATGATCGTTGGGATTATTATTTCAAACCAGCCTCAGGTCAGAACTTGGCTAAAGTGGTTGGTTGTATTGAATATTCCTATGGTGAATACAAAATCCAGCCGAGATTGGCCCGGGACGTTGTGGAAGCCGCCGGGGAAGATGTTAGGTTGCAACGAATCCAGCAAGTTCTGTACAGTGATTTGATGAAAGCCGGGGTGGATGCTCTTTCCGATACATCTTACATGCGTGGAGATACGGTTTCACTGTATGGTGTTGTTACCATGCCCACCGGTCTCAGTTATGCAGGAGCCGGTGTGAAATTCATCTTCCAGGATACCCTTGGGGGACCATGGAGTTCGATTCTTTCCTACGATCCGGACTCGACCACATTCCCCGTTTTGTACGAAGGTGATGTGATTCATGCTACCGGATATGTGTCAGAATATCAAACCGCACAGTCTAATATGACGGAACTCTTCGTTACTGAACCGGTCGATATTATCGATGCCGGTCAGCCCGAGCCTGAGGTTCCGGTCGTAAACACCGGTGATCTTAGGTGGCCTACCACTGCCGAGCAGTGGGGAACCGTTATGGTTGGGGTTGAGGATGCAGTCGTAATGGCGAACGATTTACAGTACGGTGAATGGATTGTGGATGACGGAACCGGCGGGGTTCACATTGATGATGATTCTGATAGTCTGAATGCCTGGCAAAACACTTACGGCCGTCCGCCGGTTGGGACACCGATTTCCTCGGCTGAAGGTTGGATTTACCATCATTATGGGAGTTATGCTGATTCATCCGCGTATAAATTGGAACCGCTCTATGCAAGTGATATTGTTTTTGGCGCAGGCGGACCACCGAGCATATCTGATCCCAGTCGTATGCCTTGTGTACCGGGACCGGATGACGCTGTAACCGTCATCGCTCAAATTGAAGACAATAGCACGATTACATCTGCGGTGGTGTATTATTCTACAGACGGTACTAACTACTCAACTGCAGACATGACCAATACAGATACCACAGCCTGGGAAGCTGATATACCGGCTACCGGAACGGATGGCGCCCATGTGGATTATTACATTTCCGCAACGGACGATGGCGTTGATCAGGCAGGACCTGTTACCAGCACCTATCCCAGTGATATTGAAGTCATTCAATTAGGCTACACAACCAACACCGGTGATTTAACCATCAGTGATGTCCAGATGACCGATTGGCCGCGCGGCGATTCACCCTATAATGGATGTGAAGTGACCTTAACCGGTACGGTCACGGCTGACACGGCGCAGGTAAACTCCGCTTACGGTACCTATGCTATTCAAAGTGAAACCGGACAATGGAACGGAATTATTATGGATCCGATCACAGATGTTTCATTGACCCGCGGAGATAATGTTACGGTTACGGGAATGGTGGAAGATTATGATCCGGCTTATCACTTTAAGTTTGATAATAATACCAAACTGATCAATGTCTCCAGCGTAACCGTTAATAGCACTGGAAACTCCATTGCTGCCATGGCAGTCGGAACCTCTGATTTAGCTCAGGACGCAGATGAAGTTGAATCATACGAAGGTGTATTAGTCACGTTGTCAAATGTGACGGTATCTTCAGTAAATACGTATGATTGGTCCGTAGATGATGGAAGCGGAAGTTCATGTCTGATTGATGATGATATGGCTAATTCAGCGGCAGCAGCCTACCTGGCAGGTCTGGAAGTAGGTACTGTACTCAGTCATGTTACAGGTGTCTTTAACTACAGTTTTGGCACCTATAAAATCCAAGTCAGGGATATGGGTGATATCGAAAGCGCCGGTGTGGATGATAATTTTGTTACCGCACCGATGGAATATGCGCTTTATCAAAACTATCCAAATCCGTTTAATCCGGAAACCCGGATTAAGTTTGATCTAAAGGAAGCCGGACAAGTAAAACTGATTGTTTACAATGTGTTGGGATATAAAGTCCGCACACTTGTGGATGACAGCTACTCTTCCGGTCAACACGTTGTGAATTGGGATGGCCGGAATGATGCCGGATTACAGGTGAGTTCCGGAATGTACATTTACCGAATCAAAGCGGGTTCCTTTATCGATCAAGGAAAAATGTTACTCATTCGGTAACTACGGAAATCTGGGGTGCGGGCAATTGTCCGCACCCCAACTTATATAACCCGACTCCATGCGAAAAACACTCCTTCCGCTCCTGATAATCCTTGTCTATTCCTGCTCATTGTGGGAACAGGAGGATCCGTCTAATCCTCTGCCTAACCAGGCACCGGAGACTTATCTCTCCCTGATAGCAACAGACACGATTTATGCAGGCGTATCCCAAATCGATACATTGATTGATTCGGAAACCGGAGATACATACTATGATACACTCTGGAATTATAATCTGTCAGGGACTCCGGATACATCGATGGTATGGGACACACTTTCCCAGGCTTTTACATCAATTACCACAAGTCGGCAGGAAATTCACTGGTGGGGTGAGGATCCGGATGGAGATGTTGTCGGTTACTTTTATAAATGGAGTATAGATACTGCCTGGACCTACACCACCAAAGAAGCGGGCCTCTTTTATGTGCCTATTAGGACGGATTTAGATGTTTTTGGTTTTGAAGTAAAAGCAGTAGATGCCACCGCTCAATGGGACTACAATCGCCCGACGAAATCAGATATAGACGATGAATATTTCTCGGATGTGGGAGATCAGGTTGACGAATATGATGAAAATGATATTGTATTATCTGAAGGACTGACACCCGGAATTCAAACAACGATTGGCGCCGTATTAAAAGCATTATCCGGGACAAATATCTATGCGTTAACACCTACAAATGTGACGGATGCCATTGATCTTTCACCGGCGAAAATGGTGTTGCCAATTCGTAATTCTGAACCGCAAATCGCATTTCGGTATCGAAGTAACCCGTTATTGTCGAATATGCCGGGCGACACCGCATTTACATTTCCAACCCGAACATTTGTATGGGACATTACCGATCTGGATGGAGTGGAATCGGTTGTATCGGTTTTTTATGCGCTGGATGATACATGTGACACGTGTTGGTATGAACTTGACCCGGCAAAATACTCGAGTATTACCCTAACGGACACATCAGAACCCAGGCTAGAACCGGGTTTTCATACTTTTTATGTAAAGGCGCAGGACATCGCGGGGGCGATGAGCAATACAATTTTCTTCCCGGATACAGCAAATCCCGACGAACCGAATTTCTGGAAAGTAAAACCGGTGGTTGGATCGGTATTGCTGGTGGATGATTATCCTCTGGATAGTCAAAACAATGAACAGCAATGGTACAAAAGTATTTTGGATACTACCTTAGGTTCCGATCAATATTCTACCTGGGAAATCGGGTCAACCCTTCCGTATTCTTCCATCGATGTCAGTGCAAACCTAAAATACTTCTCAAGCGTTGTTTGGTATTCGGCATATAATGGTCCTGAAACCTATTTGGATGCCGGTTCCTCAATTACCAGTTTTGTACTGGGCGGCGGGAATTTCTTTATCAATGCGCCAGAATTGAAAGATTCAACTTTTGCCTGGTTTCCGTTAACATCATATAAAGTTTTAAATCCAACCGGACGCATGTTTGCCGGACAACAAATTATTTCAGATGTAGACTCTACTCTTGATTTGGAGGTTTCACATTTAATAGCCATTCGCGTAAGAAGTTTTGTGCCGGATTCATCTGGTTTCGCAATCCTTCGCAGTATGTACCACATGCCTGAACCTGAGGGTAGTGATGCCTGGACAGGAACACCAACCGTAGCAAGTCTTGGGCAATTCCAGGTGAGTCAAAATACTTTATCAGGAAAAGTAGTATTGTTTTCAATACCCTTCCATAGCGGGAACGATACGATGTTAGACGGTAATGGCTCAGGCTCGAAATTTATATCTTATGTATTAAGGGAGGAATTCAACGAATGAGACGTTGGGTCCTTTTTTTAATAATGACTGTTCTGCTTTTGGGTCAGACCAATACCGGTGTTATTCAGGGAACGGTTAAGGATCAAAAATCCGGTGATCCGTTAATAGGTGTCAATGTCATCGTAAAAGGAACCTATTACGGGGCATCGACCGATATGAATGGATTTTACAAGATTACCGGAATTTCATATGGCGATTACGATATCGAAGCTTCCATAATCGGATACAAAGTATTGTTGCAAACCGGGATTAAGGTAAAAAACAGTGAACCGGTTAAAGTTGATTACTCAATGGAAGAAACGGTATTGGCTCTTGGTGAAGAAGTGGTGGTAAAAGGGAAAAAACCGCTCTTTGATGTTAATGAAACAGCCTCATTGTCAAGAATCCGTAGTGATGAGATTGCCAATAAAACCGTGGATGATGTACAGGACTTGCTCTCCGAACAAATTGGCGTAACCAAGCAGGATAATGAAATCCACATCCGCGGCGGTCGTATCGATGAAAGTTTATTTGTGGTCGATGGAATGTCAGTCAAGGACCCCTTATCCGGGATGAGTGGAAATGTATTCGTTAATGCTGAAGCCATCGAGGAATTGGAAGTAGTTACGGGCGGATACAATGCTGAATATGGCCAAGCCATGTCCGGTGTGGTCAATATTAAGTTGAAAGAAGGCAGTGATCATTATGAAGGCGCTGTCAAAATGAGTAGTGACCATTGGGGAATGACCAAAAAGACGATAAGCAATTACAATACAGATCGCGTCGAATTTAATGTAGGTGGTCCGTTGGCGATTGTTAAAAAAATCCCCGGATTATTTGGGCTGGATATTCCAGGAAAATTTTCATTCTTTATTAACGGGTATAGCAAGATATATGATAGTTATTTGCCGGTTGCCCACAAACTATATCCACACCGGAATTGGACCCTCCCGGGTATGAGTGATTCGGAAGCGGATAGAATCATGAATAAGTTCAGTCCGCGGGAAAATAACGATTGGCATTCAACGGCGAAAGTATCCTGGGCGCTGAGCAGCACTAAAAAGCTGGCATACTCGTATGATATGACACTGAATATCAACCAGGGTTACTTCATGCCGCGTGCTTTCTCATCAACCTATTTTCCTTATGCTTACTCCAAGATTTTGGATAATTACAACACGATTACCCGAGAAACACGATTGTCCAATCTGAACTGGACTCACACCTTATCCACCCGGTCTTTTTACGAAATCACACTTGGACGTTTCCTGACGATGGAACACAGCGCCGTACAGGATTTACCCTGGACGGATTATCGCCAGCGGCTTGATCTTCTTCCAATTAATTATACGGTGCGGAATTCCGAGGGCGATATTGTGATCAGTTATGGTGATCAATTTTATGATACAGGAATGTCGTCGGAATGGTACGATATCAGCAGCGATAATTATCGATTTGATTTTGACTGGACTAATCAATTATCTGATCGGCAGAAAATGAAAACGGGGGTTGAGAATACCCTGACAACAATGCAGGTTTTGGATATTGACGAGCCTTGGGCAGGTACAACAGGTTTCGGGGCAAATTATGATCGATACCATGCCCGCACGGATTTTGGGGCCATGTATGTACAGGACAGGATCACTTTCGAAGGTATGACTGTCAACATCGGTGCCCGATATGATTTTTGGTTCCCGGGTAAGTATGTTGAAAATGCAATCACCAATCCCAATTCTATCATTATCACAGATGAGGCACGGGATAAGTTCAAACGTGAGACATTTAAACTATTTGGATATCGCGGCAAAGGCAGATTGAGCCCCAGATTTGGGATTTCACATCCGGTCACAAACAATGATGTCCTCTATTTTTACTATGGACACTTTTCTCAGTTACCCACTTTTCAATATGTGTATGCCAAGCTGAATTCCACTTCTCAGTCTACCTACCAGGTCTTCGGAAATCCGAATCTTGGGCCTAAGACAACGGTACAATATGAATTGGGAATCAAACACCGGTTTAACGAGGACCAGGTCCTGGAAGTGAAAGCATATTGGAAGGATATGTTCGATTATGAAACATCGGAAACGATAAAACCTTCCAATCCAAAATATGCATATCTGACGTTCAACATGTATTTCAATGCGGATTATGCCCGCGCCCGGGGAATGGAATTGATTCTTAAGAGTCGATTGTTCCGGTATTGGTATGCTGATTTAAATCTGAACTATTCAATTGTTACAGGAAAAAGCTCAAGCCCGTTGGACAACCTATTGGTACAGGCCGGTCAATTATCCGAAAAGCCTCTGGGTGAAAATTTCATGAGTTGGGATCGTCCGCTCCAGGCATTTGCCAACATTTCTTACAACTCGCCCCGCAACTGGGGAATGACAATTCGTCTGGACTATAGTTCCGGACGACGCTACACACGCTCAATCGCCGGAACAAAAGATTATCCATCAGGTCTGATTTATGTGAACGGTGTCCCCTATTATATCGGGACCAGTGAATCTGATAAACCGTATTTGTATATCTCGAAGCAACCGAATAAGAATATGGATTTAAAATTTTACAAGACGGCTCCGATTGGCAGTGTAAAACTGAAATTATATTTAGAAGTCCAGAATGTTTTTGACACAATGGTACCACGTAGAATTAATCCCTTTACCGGGGAAGGTTATAATCCTGGTCAAGTCTATTCTTATTCTTTGCTCAACAGTCCGGACCCCAATAATGATCCATCGCGATTCCAGACTCCACGAACCAGCGAACTTGGAATACAGGTGATATTCTGATGCGCAGAGTTGCTCAATATTTGATATTGGCATTGATGGTTGCTGGATCGTCGGCCCAGAATTTCTTCCCAAATTTAGGCGGACAACGAGTTGGAACATCCAGTTTCACCTTTCTGAAGATTGGGACGAGTGCCCGTGCGGTGGGTATGGGTGAAGCTGTGGTGGCCATGAATCAGGATGCAGGATCGGTTTATTATAATCCGGCAACAATTGCTCAGCTTAAAAAAACGGAGATGATTTCCTCAAAAGTGAATTGGCCGGCGGATATTAGTTACGACTACCTGAGTATTACCCATAATTTGTTTTCCCGTCATTATATTGCCTTTAGTGCGGGTATTCTGCACATGCCTCCAATGGAAGAAACCACTGAATACATGCCCCACGGAACCGGGAATTACTTTATGTATCAGGACCGGTTCATTGGTCTGAGTTATGCCGTGAAATTGACGGACCGTTTTAGTTTTGGAATCACACTTAAAGATGTGGAAGAAAATCTGGCCGGTGTCACCATGAGCGATGTTCTCTTGGATATGGGGACATTCTATTGGACCGGTTACAAGACCCTCCGGTTTTCCGCTGCGATAACACATTTCGGACCGCAAACTTCTCCCGAGGGTAGTTTCCCTAAACGTGTTTTGGATACAGATACTGGAAAAGAAACCATTGTCGATACGCATTTTCAGGAATCTTCTCCTCCGACCCTTTTCCAGGTAGGGGCAGCCATGAATGTAATTGAAAATCAATTGATGACAGCTGCTTTGGCTGTCCAGCTCAATCATCCGGTGGACAATGCAGAGTATGTTCTGATTGGAACGGAAATTCAATTGATCAAAGTCCTTTATTTAAGAACCGGGGTGAAACTGGGTAAAGATGAGGAAGGGATATCCAATGGATTTGGTGTTTCACTTCCGTTGGGGAAATGGCATTTCAACGCGGATTATTCATACACAAATATGTCTCATTTAACGGACCCGGAACGTTTGAGTATTGGGATTTCACGATGACAGGACGAATTCGTCTTTTGTTCCCAGCCGGATTGATTGCCTTTGCATTGTGGAGTTGCATTAAAATTAATCCACTTGCACCGATAGATAATGGCGGTATAATTGGAGCCGGTGATACGAGCTACCTGCCACTCAGTCCAACATGGGACAACACCTTCGGTCTAAGTTCACCGGTTGAAATTTCCATTGCCAATGATGGTCACATTTTTATTGCGGATACAGCAACAAACAGTATTCTTGTCTATGACCAAAGCGGCAATCATTTGGACGGGTTTGACGCTCTTGCGAATCTCACAATCTCCGATACTTTGAATGTGAAACCGATTGATGTGGATATTGATTCCAAGATGGATGTGCTTTTTATTGACGGATCGAACAAAGTTTATGTCTGGAATCAGGTTTGGAATACATCCCCGATTACAGAATACGTCCAATCCGCTGACTTCGTAGAATCGGGAACCGGGAATACGGTGACCGCTACCCTGGGCTCCCAAACATGGTATACCAAAGCAAACAATGCCAATTGGACGATGACAAACCTTCAATGGGACAATGTTTCAGAGAAATTGGACTCACTGATGAATCCTCATGTATTGTACGATGGAAGCTGGCCCGTAAACATAGCAGCAGATGCTTTTTTACATGATAGTCCGTCATCGCAGTTTACTGCGATCAGTGCAACAGACGGGACGGACAATTTTTTCTTTGTAGCTGATAAGCATATCGATCGGTTGCTTCAAATTAAATTGCAACATTCGATGTATGTGAGAAACTCGAACGGTGATGAATTCTGGACTCATCGTGGTGTTTTCGGTGCAACAATCGCACAATATGGAACCGGTTCCGGTACTGTAAACCGTCCGGTGGGACTGGATGTGGATTATTCCGGCGCTGTGTATTATTCCCAATTAGGAGATTATTTTTCTGTTCATAAAATCCAGCCGATTACCAGCGGTGGTTATACTGTTTATTCTTCGGTGTTTCAACCGGATGTTAATGACATCATGGATTTGGGACGTTTTCAACATGCACAGGATGTGGCTGTTGACCAAAATAAAATGATTTATGTCGCCGATCGTGGTGCACATCAAATACAGGTATTCAACTCTAAAGGACAATTCTTTAAATATGCCGGACCCGATTCTGTTGCCATTGACACCACAATGTGGGTTTTAAATAGTGACAATACGGCACAAGCGGACAGTGTGTTAGTGGATACGGTCTATTACCAACATTTCAGTCACCTGGAAGATCCTTCCGCGGTTACGGTAGATGCCAAAGGTGTTGTTTATGTCTGCGATACACCCAATCATCGGATTGTGCGATTTCAATTATCAAATTTATTGGATGAGAACTTAGTTCCGAATCAGTGATGCGTATCCGGTGTCTGATACCGGCTTTGATGTGTATGGCGGTTGGGTTTTCCCAACCCGGAAAAGCAGCCTATGTGAAATATTATCTGACCCGAAATGACTTCCTGGGGGATAATGCAATTGATGCATTGGAACGAAAGGGAAAGGATCATTGGACGGTTTTCTTTAATGAAGCGAACCAACCCATTGCGATTACCCAAATCAATGCAAATGGTGATACAACCCAGACCGATTTACTGGGCTATGATACAATAAAAGTATTAACCCAGAAGTACCATTACGATTCTCAAACCCGGCTTCATTGGTTAGCGCTTTATGGCGATGACGAAGCGTGGAGCGTTGCATTCAGGGATTGGACGCTCCCCGAAAATACCCGGCTCAGTTTCAGCGATCAGGAATCCCGATTTGAGCTGGATAGTCTTGGTCGAATCTCAAATATTATTTTTACAACAGTAGATGGTAATCGCTACGGGCGAATCGATATGATCTATACTCAGGATGGAAGAAAGTCGGAAGAGATTTGGAAATCGCTGCCGGGGGGACAGGTCGTTCGCCGGTACCACTATCAATTCGATAAAGATGGGAATCCTGCCGCAATGTTCGAATACGGCCGTTCCGGAGAATCTATTAGTGAAGTGGATTTAACTTTAGCGCCAGCCGATCGATTGTATAAAATACCACCTCCGAAATTGGGGAATCGTTTGATGGAAGCGGAATCCATCATTCAATCAATTAATACTTCCGGTGATACCTCGGGACAGCCGGCACTTCTTCCGGTATTAATGGATGATTTGGTCCAATTGAGTGACGGGCAACTTTTGATCGGGAAGATCGTCTCCGTGGACACCGACGGTCTCAAATTCAATAACTCCGGCAGTGAAACTTTAACGATACCGGTGGAACGAATTGACTGGGCCAGAACCCGAAACGGGAAATACGTTATACATCAAAAATAGGATTTGAATTACGTCTTTAGGACACGTTTAACCTTAAACCTATAACCTATAACCTTAAACTTTGAACCTCGAACCTTCCATTGCCATCTCCCGTTGTTTTCCAGAATATGCGCCTTTAAATTTCATAATCATTCTAAGAAGGATTCCAACATGCGTCGATGGGGACAAATCATATTTTCATTTCTAATCATGGGTTCGGTTGTTTACCCGCAGAGTGGAGTTGCTTACCCGCCGCCTACTCATCTCATTACCATCCCGACGGCGGGAGGATTGGTGCGGGGAAGCTTTTCCATGGAAATGCGGATTCAGCGTGAAGGCGGACTTAGTGTCGGTTTGACGACCGGGATCACCGATCGCTTCCAGTTTGGAGTATCATACGGTGCAAGTCACTTAATCGGAGACAGCACCATCGATTGGTATCCCCGGCCGGAAGCATCACTCAAATATCGCCTGCTGGATGAAACCGATCGGATACCCGGGTTAGCCATTGGAATAGACACTCAGGGATTTGGCCAATACCATTCCGACAGCACGGAACAACGTTACGATATCAAGTCTTACGGACTTTACCTGGCCTCCAGTAAAAACTGGAAAACACCGCTTGGCAACATGGGTTTACATGCCGGAACGAATTACAGTTTCACGGAACGGTCCGATGGCGATAGCGATATCAATCTCTTTTTTGGCTGGGATATGGAAATTAATCCGGAGTTATCGTTACTGGCGGAATACAATGCAGCCTTGAATCAGAACAGTATGACGGCCAGGAATTTGAGCCTTGCCCGGGGAGGATTCTTAAACGCAGCAGTGCGATGGACTTTCGTTGAACATCTGCATATTGAAATGGATTTCAACAATTTATTATTCGATCAAAACCGGGTTTCTTCATTTAATAGAGAATTAAAAATCACATACATTGAATATTTCTAAAGGGAGGTGAATATGAAACGAATCATGGTATTTGTCTTTTTTCTGATCGGGGTCAGCTTAAGCGCTCAAACTGTATCCGATTTATTGGCACAGGCTGATAAACTGCACGATGCGGATAAATACGATCAGGTATATACCGTGCTGAAACAAGCTGAGAAAATGGAACCGGATAACTTTGAGGTGATCTGGCGTTTGGCCCGTGCTCATTTTGATTTGTCTGACAATACAACGGATGAGGACGTTATTTCCAAAAATATATATGCCGGTTTTGATTATGCCAAACGGGCACTGGAAATGCATCCGGACCGAGCGGAATCACACAAGTGGTATGGAATTTTAATCGGACGGGTTGGTGAACTGGAGGGCACTGAACAGAAGATAAAAAATTCGTATCAGGTAGCTGAACACACTATGAAAGCAATTGAACTGGATCCTTCCGATGCCGGGAATTACCATGTCATGGGTCGCTGGAACTACACTTTGGCGGATCTGAGTTGGATTGAGCGGCAGATCGCCAGTTTGATATATGCCACACCTCCGGAAGCCAGTTTTGAAGCCGCACGCGATTATTTTCAGAAGGCAATCGACCATGATCCTGCAGATATCCGGAATTACGTCTGGTTAGGGAAAACCTACGAAGAGCTTGATGAAGATGATTCGGCAGCCGCGGCCTATAAAAAAGCGATTAGTCTGAAAGCTGATTCGGATAGTGACCGGATTTTACAGGACCAGGCGAAAGAATTACTGGACGATTTATAAGTTGCAATCCAAACAAAATTCAGAGGCCGGGATGAAACCCGGCCTTTGTGTATCAGAAATATGAAGAAAGAAATTAAACGAACCGGCTCAACAGTATTCAAGGGGAAACTACTGGAGGTTCATCTGGATGAGGTGAAACTTCCCGATGGAAGGACAGCCGAACGGGAATACATCATCCATCAGGGTGCGGTTGTTATGATTCCCGTTTTACCGGATGGGGAATTGGTATTTGTACAGCAATATCGTTATGCGCAAAGCCAATTCATGATAGAATTACCGGCTGGGAAGATCGATCCCGGTGAAGATTTTATGACAACCGCTGATCGTGAATTGCGGGAAGAGATTGGTTACCGGTCAAAAAAATTAACCTTACTGGGTGAGTTGGATCCTTGTGTAGGTTACAGCAATGAACATATGGGCATCGTACTGGCTGAAAATCTGGTACCGGATTCCATCGATGGTGACGACGATGAATGGCTCGAAATACTGACCGCAGAGTTCGATGAAGCCTTGGATTGGGTGTGGTCAGGCAAAATTACAGATGCAAAAACATTAGCTTCGTTATTATGGTATACAAAAATTAAAGAACGGGTATGATTTCCCAAGCGGACCTTACTCAGAAGCTAAAAAAGGCTGTCCTGGATTTGGGATTCCAAAAGGTGGGTATTGCTCCGGTTCTTCCCGATGTTTTAACAAAACAACGACTTCAAGATTGGTGGGACAGTGGTTTTGCCGGAACCATGGAGTGGATCGGAAAACGGATTCAGGAAAGGGGAGATATGACCGCGTATTTTCCAGAAGCACGTTCCGTTTTGGTTGTGGCTATGAATTATTATACCGGACGCAGCACGGATCGCGTCGGCGCTGCCAGGGATGGAATTAAGATCAGTAATTACGCTTGGGGGCAGGACTACCACGAGATCATCCGGTCTCGTCTGAAAGAATTACAAACCCAATATGAACAGTGGACAGAGGGTGGTCACAGCCGGGTTTGTGTGGACACATCACCGGTGATGGAAAAAGCGTGGGCCCGGAAAGCAGGTTTGGGATGGATAGGGAAACATACAAATCTGATCACCCGTGATTTTGGGAGTTGGGTGTTTTTGGGCGAAATGATTGTCGATCGCGAGTTGGATTATGATCCTCCATTTGAATTGGACCATTGCGGAACCTGCGCGGCCTGCATTGAAGCTTGTCCCACAAAAGCACTGACCGAATATGTCCTGGATGCACGAAAATGTCTATCATATCTGACGATCGAATATCGAGGTGATTATTCCAAAGATGACCATCTTCCCCGGGACGGTTGGGTCTATGGTTGTGATATATGTCAGGATGTGTGCCCATGGAACCAAAGCGCAGAGACCATGAGTGATGAGAATATCTTTCAACCGATTTCGGAGATTGAAACCTGGACGGTTGAGCAGTGGGAATCAATGGAAAAAGAAGATTTTGAAAGGTTGTTTCGGAAATCGCCTATAAAACGAACAAAATTCACAGGTTTGAAAAGAAACCTTAAATTCGTGCTCAACGAGTCAGGTGATATTGATCCATAGAGTGATATCGCCTGTATTTTGATTGGTTTTAATTGAAAATAAATTGGAGGAATTATGCCAAAAGTAGGAGTCGTACTATCCGGTTGCGGTGTCAATGACGGAGCTGAAATCCATGAATCGGTGATCACCATGTTGGCGCTGGACCGCGCCGGGGCTGAAATGGTATTGATGGCTCCCAATATTGATCAACTTCATGTGATCAATCATATAACGGGGGAAGAAATAGAAAACGAATCCCGGAATGTATTGGTGGAATCCGCCCGTATTGCCCGGGGGAATATTAAGGACATCGCAGGAGAAACAGGCGAAGACCTGGATGCACTTATTTTCCCCGGTGGATTTGGGGTTGCCAAGAATCTTTGCGATTATGCCATGACCGGTGCCGATTGTATGGTGAACCCGGATGTGGAACGTCTGGCACGAGCGGTTCATAAAGAAGGGAAACCGTTAGGGGTCATATGCATTGCGCCCGCCATGATGGCAAAGGTTTTAGGATCGCAGGGCGAAGCTGTCGAGCTGACGATTGGTTACGACAAACAGACGGCCAATGACATTAATAAAATGGGGGCTCATCACGTTGAATGTCCGGTGGATGACATCGTAGTGGACAAAGAAAGGAAAGTAGTTTCAACACCCGCTTACATGGAAGCAAAACGGATCAGCGAAGCAGCAGCGGGTATAGAAAAGCTGGTTACAGAAATCTTAGGAATGATCGGTTAATCTTCCCGACCTAACAAATCAATTTCAGTGTGGCCTAAACCTACGCTGAGTGAGATATTTATCGTCGGACGTTCCGGGAGCCATCTCCCGGACTTGTAGTGATGATCGTCAATTTTCTTAAGTTCCGAGATATCTACGGACGAGAGGAACGTTTCGTCTACCGTGACCCGGATATTCGCATCTTCCGGTAAAACAAGGCTTAAAGAACCTAAGCCTACTTCGGCATCCAGCATTAGGTTGGATTTCATAGAACCACGCATATCGACATAGGCCGATCCTAAACCAACATCGAGTTTCATATAATGGGTGTTAAGATTCCCCAGGTTATACGCTTTTAAATCACCCAATCCATTTGATAGCCGTACAGAATCACAGCTTTCAACATTGGGTTTATCCACATTGATTTTTACCTGGCTGAGGCCACAATCCATCGAAAGATTTCGAAGTGATAATCCGGTCAGGTCCAGATCGGCTGACCCCATTCCAAGATTCATACTCAAATTGGATGGAATGTCAATCGGAAGACCAAAATCAATTTCACTCTGGAGATATTGTTCCTGGCTTTTGAAGTTCTCTGTATCAAATTTAAAGTTGAAGGGTAGTCCCGTATCAATATCGGCCCCAGGTGTGGTTAATTTCACTTTCAACTTACCGGTGGAACCCATACGGTCAAATGTAACCTTTGGCTGAGTGCGATGCGTTTGATAGGAAAGACTTCCTAATATTTCGCTATCATCTTTCAACGGTTTGATTGTCAGGGCGCCAAAACCATAATCAAAATTCAGTTCTAAGGCGGACAAATCATTGATTGAATAATGATATGTATCAGTCACATGATGTGACAGGGTATCCTGGCCTTGAAGGAAGGTTGCGGCAATCAGCAGAGTGAATAGGATGTGACGATTCATGATTTTTAGAAGTATAGGGTGAACCGGATCGTGGTTTGATAACGGGACGGAACATCCATGGATTTTGCGATATTGAAAACAACATCCACATCATCCTGATCCACTGATCCAATGCTAACTCCGGCAGCATGGATCATATTCCCGGAATAAGCTGAGAAATCAGTTATTGAATATGGTTGGTACATATCCATCCATGCGTGACCGGCGCTGTAAAAAGGTGAAATAAACATATCCATATCAAGAAATTCCGGAGTGAATATTAAGGCCAGGCTTCCTTCGATCATTTCGTCACCTTGTTGTTCTTTAAAATCATGTGCGCCTACTGAACCTAATCCACCGACACCAAAATACCGAAAAGCGGGCAGACTACCCTGCGCTGTTCCAAGTAAAATCCGACCACGGAGCAGAATTCCCCTTGTGAATTCAAGATTTGTCGTAGTTGAGACAAATATCCGGGCATTCAAATCCTGTAAATTGGAGGCCAACAGGTCCTGGGTAGATAAGTTATCGCCGAATAATTCAGCATTGATATGAGCCGCCAGTCCTGTGTGTAGCAAGCTGTACTCAGATGTTTTTGCATCAGCTGTAATTGAGAAATAGTTGGCATTGTAGGGATTAAATGTCAGGCCGCTGCGCAAGGCGCGATCGTGATTAAACAAACTCCACAAATTGACTACGCCAAGGGTATCCCGATTAACTGAATTAATCGAAAAAGAAGAACGAATTCCCCAGAAAGCTAAACCCAATCCTGCGTGCCAGCCTTCCTCATTCCAGCGATCCATGAAATCCTGGCGGCCCAGCAATCCTGAGACGGTATTTTCAGATTGAGAAATACGATAATAATCGTCGGTACGGGAATGGTTAGACAATCCGGCAAACAAGATCAGGTTCTTATTTTGGAAGAATGATTTCTGGAAGTCCATTCCGCCTACCAGCGAGTGATCGGCTTGCCGATAGCCCAGTGACAAACTCAGGCTGAATGTAGATTCCCCGTCACGATCCCACACCGTATTGATTGGCGTAAAGACATATCCTTCATTCCGGTTGTAAACAAACCATGTGGTCTTTGGATGGACCCAACTGTAATGAGAATTTTCATCACCACAGCCTTCATGATCCCGATCATCCGACCAGTCCCAATTCCAATGCCCGGAAGAGTCACCGGGAGACCCTGTTTCCCGATAGACCAATCCTTCGGTTAGATTTGTCTCAATAATCTTACCGTTGATGACAGCCTTATTTGATTTCTGGACTTTTCCCCCCAAGGCTAATATGTCACCATCTACCACAGCATTATCATGGATGAATACGTTCCCGCCAATGACAGTGGCATCACCATTCAGAACACCATCCACAGTTAGGTTACCGCCAATAACGCGAACATTATTGTCATAGGTTTCATCAGCAGCGATAGTCAGATCACCGAAAATTTTAGTTTCTTTGGAATCCAGGTGCGATTTGGTTGTGGTTGGCGTGTCCGGGAATGCATCGGATTTTGAAACGGATACGGTTGAATCTCCGACCATATCTTTGGCATTTTTCATCCAGGCTTCTTTGGATACGGCAGTTGTTGAATCCTGTGCAAACAGAGAATAAAAGCTCAAGAATAGTGTAAGGAAATATTTCATTGATTATCGCTCCTCTTTTATAACGATTTGACCATTGCTTGTATTTAATTGAATTGAATAGGTGCCTTGATTTGCCACGCCCTGTCCCGATACTGAATTATGATTATAATTCAAATCCAAAGGAATATCGGACACAATACTATTTGGACGCCGACTTCCCTTAACGGATGCTTGAATATCGGCGGGAAAATCTTCAGGAATTTCCAGGTAAATATTTCCGTCGCTGTTTTCAAGATATACGGTTTGGCTCACGTTATCTGAATTCCATGTTTTTATTATGCGGATATTGCCACCGATTGTGGTGGCTTTAACACTGGCAGCCAATTGTTTCCCATTAATATTGCCTCCCACAGCGCTGACAGTAATCGGGCCATCAACCCGAATAGCATTGATGTTTCCGCCGGATGTTTTTGCCTCGATGGACCCTGAGATGTCTTTCAGGTCTATATGCCCCCCTGAAGTAGAAACATTTATATCACCCGTTACGGTTTCCAGCCAGATATTACCCCCGGATGTTTCACCGGATATTTTCTTAGCGTTCACGTTCTCCAATTTGAGAGAACCACCGCTGGTTTTCATAAAAATATCACCGGTAATATGGCCAACTTGAATATCACCACCCGAGGTGACCAGATCCACCGGTCCGGATCCTTTATTAACATCAATATTCCCTCCTGAAGTTTTCAGGTTAAGAACGCCCTCATAATCATTTGCATCGAGATTCCCGCCGGAAGTATTCCCGGAGACGACCCCGATGATTCGATCCAATTCGATATCCCCGCCACTGGTTTCCAGATCCAGAACGCATTGCGTATCCTGGATTTGGAGATCTCCACCTGATGTTTCAACGGTGAGTTGTGCATTGGCGGGGATGTCTACTTCATAAATAAATCTTAATGAGAGCGGATACCAGGAATAACCTTCGTATTTATAATGGTTGCTTTCCGGATATTCCTTTTTCAAACGATAAGATTCGGCTAATTCCTGTGCCTTTTCCGAATTGTGAGCTTTGATAGTCATTCGCTCCCGGACACGCAGATTCGACGTGTGCGTACCCCGTATAAATACTTTCCCCTGGATCTGGATCAATGAAACCACAGATGATTGATCCGCATTCACCGTATCCTGGTACAACGTAACGCATTCGTATGCGGACCCACCGATACGGGTCACATGGGTGTTACTGTTTTGTGCGAACACCAGGGAGGAGGTTAGAATGATGGATCCCCACAATTTCATTGCACGTCTCCGGGTTGACTTCCGTTTGCCGGGTTATTGAGTTGATACAAAAGTTCTCGCGCCTGGTTGCGAATGAAGGAGTTGGTTTCGGAGGATGCAACCAGTCGGAGGATGGGGAGCAACTTCCGGGAAGGTTGCCTGGACAGGATGGAAATCGCTTCCATCCGAACGGCCTCGTTGGTATCTGCCATCAGGATTTTTTGACAGGCATTGACCAAAAGTGCATCCACCGGATAAGACTGCAACAACCGAATGGACCGAAGTCGGATACCCGGGTTTGGATCAGAAAGAGCCGATGAAATCAAGACCATCTCCACTTCATCATTCGGTTGCATGTTTTCCATAAGATCGGCCGCTTTAATACGGGTACCGGGATTTTTGTCATTCAAAAGGAGGTAAGATACCAAATCACGAATATTTTCGTCATTGATATCCCCTGAAAGTTCAACGTCTTGCTGTGTGTTTAATTCTACATTGATTGGATGTTTTTGATTGGCGTCGAATTGAATGTTTGCATTCGATAGCAACCCGGACTGAATCATCTTTCGGATATCTATTCCGGAATCGGATTTGGTTGGCGTTCCCATAGGGACCAGATAGCGCCCGGCTAAAAAGGCAATAATCGCATAAGTCGCGATGGCCACAGATACTTTTTTGGGAACAAAAATAACATCAAAATAATGCCGGATTTGTTTTCCAGTACTGCGAACCAGTTGTTCGAACTTGGGGCTTTCTTTTGCAAGATTGGCACGAAGCAGGTTACGCTGTTCTTGAAGCCACATTTCATCAGCGGTTTCTTCATTAAGTGAATCCGTGACTTGAAGTGTAGCTTTCAATTCCCGGACATAGTTTTCAAGCTCAGAATTGGACAGCAACTCGCGTTTGAATTCTTTCAACTCGTCAAAGTCGAGAGCATCCATAACGTATAAGGCGGCTTGTTCTTTTAGGGTCTCACTCAGAATGTCACGCATAACGCAACTCCTTTAATTGTACCCGTAACTTTTCTACGGCACGAAACAGATATTTTTTAACAGTTCCTTCGGATAATCCCATGATACTGGCAATATCCTTAATTTTTTGATTTTGTAAATGTTTTAGAATAAAGACGATTTGTTGCTGTTTGGGTAAAATTTCCAATGCCTTTTTTACCTGTCCCATCACTTCAAGACGTTGCGAATCCGTGTGATCTTCCGCAGGAATCAGGCTGAGTGGAGAACGGTCATCTTCGGCATGGGGATCTGCAAATCGCATCTTGGATTGTTTCCGGTGCATATTATAAGCGGTGTTTACCGTGATGCGATAAAGCCAGGTATAAAATCCACTTTCAAACCGGAATTGATTGAGGTGGCGATATGCTTTCAAAAAAACCTCCTGGTAGAGGTCTTCAGCGTCCTGGCGATTGTGTGTGAGTTGTAATGCTAAGTTCATGATTTTTTCATCGTGTAGGGCGACCAGCTTATGAAAAGCTTCTTGATCGGCTCCTTGGGCATCCAGTATGAGCTGTTTTATTGTGTCGTCCACGTATCTGATTGATCACTTCCGTTTAGACCGGAAGGAATTCAAATGGTTGTCTTATTGATTGTATAAAAAAAGCCCCCAGAATTCCGAGGGCTTTTTGCTGAAGATTAAAATAGATTAAAGTCAGAGTCCGGTTTCTCCGACAGTCTTTTTCACCTTTTCAAGCGTATTCATTAAAGCGGCTTTTTCGTCGTCAGTCAGATCGAATTCCAGGACCTTTTCGATACCACCGGAACCGATAACAGAGGGAACACCGATAAAGTAGCCATCGACACCAAATTCACCCTGGCAATAGGCAGCGCAAGGAATGACGCGCTTTTTATCGCGAAGGTAACTTTCCGCCATTTCAATCGCGGATTGCGCCGGAGCGTAATAAGCAGAGCCATTGCCAAACAGCTTCACGATTTCACCACCGGCAAACCGGGTCCGTTGGACAATAGCGTCCAATCTTTCCTGAGAGATTAGCTTTGTTACCGGTACACCGCCGATAGTTGCCAGACGAGTAATCGGGACCATAGAATCACCGTGGCCGCCTAAGACCATGCAGGTTACGTCCTGTACGGAATACCCTGTTTCCATGGCGATGAACGTCCGGAATCGGGCACTGTCCAGTGCACCGGCCATTCCCACCACTTTATTGCTGGGAAGTCCGGATGCTTTATAAAAAGCATACACCATGGCATCCAAAGGATTGGAAATGACGATGACGAATGCATTTGGAGCATGCGTTTTTACTTTTTCGGCTACGTCCTTGATAATACCCAGATTGATTCCGAGAAGATCTTCGCGGTCCATCCCGGGTTTCCGTGGAACTCCGGCTGTGATAATAATGACATCCGAATCCGATAAAGCTTCCGGATCGGAACTGCCGGAAATATTCACATCGTAACCATCATGAGGACGTAACTGCATCATATCCAAAGCTTTTCCTTTTATTATTCCTTCGGCAGCTTGAATATCGTAAATCAGTACATCTCCAAGTTCTTTCTGTGCGGCTAATAAGGCTAAATTTCCCCCGATTTGGCCGCCACCGATCAATGCGATTTTTTTTCTTGGCATAAGGCCTCCTTAATCTGTGTTAAAAACAGGGTTGATCGTGCTTGGAAATTACAAACAATCCCTCGGAGGTTATATACAAAAACCCCGGATAGAAGTTCTATCCGGGGTTTTCTAAAAGAAATATTATATGAGAATCAGGATGTTACAACACTTACGGTTTTCCGTGATCCGCCTTTTTTCTCAAATTTGACGACACCGTCGGATATTGCGAACAACGAATCATCTCCGGCTCGTTTAACATTGTCACCGGGATGAAACTTCGTCCCACGCTGTTTGACAATAATACCACCCGCCAAAATTGTCTGACCATCAGATACTTTGATGCCCAATCGTTTGGAATTGGAATCACGACCGTTTCGGGAACTACCCTGTCCTTTTTTATGTGCCATAGATTATTTCTCCTTTTCAGGATTCTCAGCCGGTTGCTTAGCTTTGGGCGCGGCTTTTTTCTTGGGAGCTGCAAGTGTAATGGAATCTACCTTCACCAGAGAAAATCCCTGACGATGTCCATTCTTTCGCTGATAACCCTTGCGGCGTTTTTTCTTGTAGATCAGTACTTTTCGGTCACGGCCATGCTCAACAACGC
This sequence comes from uncultured bacterium, assembly GCA_964549745.1. Classification (GTDB taxonomy): domain Bacteria; phylum Fidelibacterota; class Marinisomatia; order Marinisomatales; family J089; genus J089. The sequence goes on from CAZJWP010000004.1 coordinate 39,942, forward strand.
TGAGTGTCGCTTTAGCATTTTTAACCGTCGGTGTTCCGATCTTTACGGTTTTCCCGTCATCGGTTAACAGAATCGATTCGATTTTAATGGTGTCGCCGGGATTGGAATCCAAACGGGGCACTTTTACGGTTTTCCCTTCGGATAGTTTAAATTGTTTACCGGCTATTGACGCAATCGCGTACATTTTTTCCTCCAATATAGCCAAGAAATTTAGATGAATTAATCATCCTTTCCAACTTCAACTTCTTCTGTGATATCAACTTTTTCTTTTCCTCGAGTGAACCGAAAGGCATCCCGCGCTACTGCGGAATCCGATTCCATTTTGATTCTCACAAAATTTTGCCACATGAGACCGCGCATCATTTGTTTCTTTTGTTCCTGAAGATAGGAATAAACCTCCGGATGAACCAGAAGAGTCAACTTAAGGGAACGATGTTTCGCTTTATAGCGTCGTAACCAATGGTCGATCCGGGTAATCAGTGTATCTTTGGAAATGATGCGTCCGGAACCGCCGCAGGTGGGACATTCATCGCTCATGGTGTCCAGAATACTGAGCCGAATCCGCTGGCGGGTCATTTCCAACAACCCAAAGTCAGAGATCGGTGAAACCGCTACTTTGGCCCGATCCTTCTTTAATTCTTTACGCAGTTCATAATAAACCTTACGCTGGTTATCGGACTCGCGCATGTCGATAAAATCGATGACGATTAGTCCGGAGAGATCGCGCAGACGAAGCTGCCGGGCCACTTCACGAGCTGCTTCAAGATTGATCTTAAGGGAATTGTCTTCATGCAAATTGCGACCCACATAACGTCCGCTGTTCACATCCACCACCACCATGGCTTCCGTCTTTTCGATGACCAGGTAGGCGCCGCTCTTTAACCACGCTTTGGGGCGAAGGAGTTTGCTGATCTCACTTTCAATCCCCATACTTTCAAACAATGGCATCTTAAGTTTATACAACTCCAAACGGTCCGCCAAGTTTGGTGATACGTCCTGCAAATATCCCTGTAAGCGTTTGAACAGTCGTTTGGAATCAAAGATGATTTTGCCCACGTCAGCCGTGAGTAAATCCCGTATAACACTCGAGGCTGTTTCCAGATCTTCATAGATCAATGCGGGGGCCTCCAAACGGTCGGCTTTCCTCTTCAAGCGATCCCAATGCTCTTCCAGCATCTTGTAATCATTTTTAACCGTTTCGTCGCTTTTACCTTCTGCAACAGTGCGGACGATCAATCCCAGGCCTTCACCTTTCAATTGGCCCACAAGCTTTTTTAACCGTCGTCGTTCGTATTTATCCCAGATCTTCTTGGAGATTCCAATGTAATTCGCGTTGGGGACCAACACCAACAGTCGACCGGGAATCGCCACTTCAGTGGTAACCCGCGGACCCTTGCTTGCAAACGGTTCTTTGATCACCTGGACAAAAATGTCCTGTCCGGTTTGCAGGTCTACGGAAATATTGTCGTCATTATGGTGATTGTTTGAGCGTCCATTGCTATTTTCATATTCCTCGCTCAAGTATTCACTGTTATGGATTTCGGAAAAGGGGAGGAAGGCATTGATATCTTGACCGATATCCACAAAAGCTGCCTGCATTCCAGGGAGTACATTCTCTACTTTTCCTTTATAGATGTTACCAACCATCCGGTGTTTATCTTCTTTTTCAATATAAACTTCAACCAGTCGGTCATCTTCCAAAATAGCAATGCGGGTTTCACCCACACTCTTACTGATATAAATCTCTTTTTTCATCTCATTCGCCCGATTCGTGTATTATCAGAGAAAACATTTAATCAATGCACTGCCCTGGCCGCTTTTTCCGGCGGGTTGAGTAGTGATTACGATCTGTTCGGTGAGGAGGGGGTAGAAGGGAAAGAAAAATGGGGTTTTGAAAACAAAATTTTGAAAATCTTGTAAGAAAAAGGTTTAAGTTTTTACGCTTTTGCTCCTTCAACCCTCTTTCACGAAGTCTAAAAATAAATGAATTTAAATCCCTCTTCAAGGAATAAATTGGCTTGATCCAATATTCTGAGTAATCTATTTTGATACTACAAATAGTCACGATTTGAGCCCTATTGCCGTGACGATAAACCAGAGCTAAAAAGGCAATTGCCGGCTCTGCGCCGGTATTTTTTTACCATTTGGAGCGCCATGAAAAAAAACATTCATGAACTTTTAAGATCGCGAATTTTGGTTCTGGATGGAGCCATGGGAACGATGATCCAGTCCCATCATTTGACGGAATTCGATTTCCGCGGTACGCGATTCAAGGATCATTCTGTGGATTTAACAGGAAATAACGATCTGTTGTCTATCACTCGTCCTGATGTGATTGAGTCCATCCATTATCAATATCTTGATGCCGGTTCCGATATTGTCGAAACCAATACATTCAGCGCTACAGCGATTGCCCAAAAAGATTATCATTTGGAATCGCTGGCGTACGAATTGAATTACGAATCAGCCCGGATCGCCCGCCGAGTTGTGGATGACTTCAATCAGCGCGATTCTGAAAAACCGCGATTTGTTTGCGGAATTTTGGGTCCTACCAATAAAACCGCTTCTATGTCTCCCGATGTCAACCGCCCGGGCTACCGGAATATTGCATTTGATGAATTAGCCGCTGCTTATGAAACCGCAGCGGAAGGTTTGATTAAAGGTGGCGCCGATTTGATTATGATCGAAACCGTTTTTGACACACTTAACGCAAAAGCAGCGTTAATGGCTGTCCATAATGTGTTCGAGCGGCTAAAATGCGAACTACCCATTATGATCTCCGGAACGATTACCGATGCCAGCGGACGGACATTAAGCGGACAGACCATTGAAGCGTTCTGGATTTCCCTTCGGCATGGAAACCTGCTTAGTATGGGATTGAATTGCGCTTTGGGCGCTGAACAAATACGACCGTATTTAAAAGCGCTTTCCGGCTTGGCCGATGTGGCGGTGAGTGTCCATCCCAACGCGGGCCTGCCAAATGAAATGGGCGAATATGATGACACACCGGAGATCATGGCTGAATGGATTGGTGAATTTGCCCAATCCGGCTTTACCAATATAGTCGGCGGTTGTTGCGGTTCTACGCCGGACCACATTCGGGCTATTGTTGAAGCAGTACAAAATATCCCGCCAAGGGATATTCCGGATCGGTTACCCGGAACATATTTAAGCGGCTTGGAACCACTCATCATTAATAAGGATTCATTGTTTGCCAATGTAGGTGAGCGAACCAATGTTGCAGGTTCAGCCAAATTCCGACGGCTAATCAAAGAAGATAAACTGGATGAAGCTCTGTCGGTAGCCAGGGACCAGATTGAGAACGGTGCACAAATATTTGATATTAATATGGATGAAGGATTGCTGGATTCCGTGCAGGCTATGGAAACCTTCCTTCGTCTGGTCGCATCAGAGCCTGATATAACCAAAACCCCGATCATGATAGATTCTTCGAAGTGGGATGTTTTGGAAACCGGTTTAAAGAATATCCAGGGAAAACCGGTGGTAAACAGTATTAGCCTTAAAGAAGGTGAATCTGAGTTTCTTAAGCAGGCTCGGTTAATTCGTCGCTACGGCGCTGCCGTGATTGTCATGGCCTTTGATGAACAAGGTCAGGCGGAAACAGTAGAAAAACGTGTTGAGATTTGTTCACGATGTTACGATTTGCTGGTTAATGAGGTAGGTTTTGACCCGGAAGACATCATTTTCGATCCGAACATTTTTGCTGTAGCAACCGGCATTCCGGAACACAATTCTTATGCATTGAATTATTTGGAAGCATGCCGCATTCTGAAAGAGAGGTTTCCGCAGTCGCTGGTAAGCGGGGGTGTCTCCAATTTATCTTTTTCTTTCCGTGGAAATAATCCGGTCCGGGAAGCGATGCATTCGGTTTTCCTGTATCATGGAATTAAAGCAGGTATGGATATGGGGATTGTGAATCCCGGTCAATTGCAGATCTATGATGAAATCCCGATAGAACTTCGCGATGCAGTGGAAGATGTAATCCTGAATCGTCGGGAAGATGCCACCGAACGATTGCTGGACATGGCCGGAAGTGTGAAAAGTAAATCAAAACAAAACGTGACAGAAGCAGAATGGCGAACCACGAGTGTTGAATCCAGAATAATCCACAGTCTGGTTGAAGGGATTGTTACTTTCATCGAAGAAGATACGGAGGAGGCACGTCAAAAATTCGGTGATCCGGTAAAAGTCATCGAAGGCCCGCTAATGAACGGCATGAATAAAGTGGGTGACCTATTTGGCGCCGGAAAAATGTTTTTACCCCAGGTCGTAAAAAGCGCGCGTGTGATGAAAAAAGCCGTAGCCTTCCTTGAGCCGTTTTTACGTAAATCCTCAAAGGATTCGAAGGTCCGGAGCCATAAAAAGGTTTTGCTGGCAACAGTAAAGGGTGATGTGCATGACATTGGGAAGAATATTGTATCGATCATTCTTCAGTGTAATGCTTTTGAGGTGATCGATCTCGGTGTGATGGTACCCACTGAAAAAATATTGGATACGGCGCAAAAAGAAGACGTGGATCTGATTGGACTTAGCGGATTGATTACACCTTCGCTGGACCGGATGGTAGAAGTGGCCAATGAAATGGAACGGCGTCAATTTCGAACTCCATTGCTGATTGGTGGTGCCACAACATCCAAACTCCACACGGCAGTGAAAATAGCACCGGAGTATTCAGGTACGGTGAACTACATACCGAATGCTTCGCGCGTTGTGGGAATGACATCCGGTTTACTCAACCCGGACAAGGCACAGGAAACAGCCCGCAGCATTCGCGATGAATATGCCCGTATTAAAACTGGTTATGAATCACGCAATCAAAAACGGCAGTTAACCGAAATTGGTATGTGCCGAGAAAAAGCTTTTATGCCGACGGGGAATGGCCCATCTCCGGCACCGGTAATGCCAGGTTTGGGGATGGATGAAAATATTTCAATTGATAAGATTCGCCCTTACATAGACTGGACGCCATTTTTTAGGGTTTGGGAAATTAAAGGGAAATACCCGGCCGTTCTGGAGCACCCGAAGAAAGGTAAAGAAGCGCAAAAGCTTTTCGAAGATGCCCAAAGATATTTGGATGAAATGAGTAACAAGCAGTCGATACAATGTGCAGCCGTTTGGGGAATTTTCCCAGCCAATCGTATTGGCGATGATATTGAAATCTACACTTCAATTGAACAGCGAGGGATCCTCGCGACGGCTCACCATTTAAGACAACAAAGCGGGAAAGATTCATATAAATGTCTGGCAGATTTTATAGCAGCAAAAGATACCGGTAAGGTGGACTGGATGGGCGCTTTTGCTGTGACAGGCGGGATCGGCGCTGCTGATCTGGCAGCGCGGTATACGCAAAAACTGGATGACTATTCGTCACTCATGATTCAGGCATTGGCCGATCGTCTGGCGGAAGGATTGGCGGAATTCCTGCACAGGAAAATCAGAACGCAAATTTGGGGATATGCGTCAGACGAAAATCTGGCACCAGACGATTTGATCCATGAATTATATCGTGGAATTCGTCCGGCTCCCGGCTATCCGGCCTGTCCGGATCATTCGGAGAAGGAAGTGATCTGGTCCCTGTTGAATCCGGAAAAGATTGGGATCACACTGACGGAGAGTTTTGCCATGAGTCCGGCCGCTTCAGTTTCCGGCTGGTATTTTGCCCATCCGGATGCGACCTATTTTTCTGTCGGTAAAGTAGGCAGCGATCAGGTCCGGGACTACGCAAACCGGAAAGGATTGGATATGCGAACAATTGAATCGTTATTAGGTCAAAATTTGGCTTACACCCCGGCAATTAATAAGTGATCTGTATCTAATAAATAAGGCCCGTGTGATCCAGCTTAAATAATTAAATATATAGCGATTTCGTATGGTTTTTTATTGAGGTATCGGTATATTTTGGTTAGCGGTCTTAACAAATTTGCCAGGCCGCTACAGGGTAGGAGAAGTTATGAAATCCAAAATATTAGCCGGGATTTTTTTACTTAGTTGGGTCGGAGCCCAGCAAGTGGATCTTTCCATTAATTTTGCGCCGTATGTGACTTACTACATCAGTTCGGTCGATTTAAATACGGGCGAAACGACCATTCCCATCTTTACCGGGACCATTTCAACATCCGATTATCCGCCGGACAGTGTATCTATCTCCGTGGAATTTGCAGTTCAGGTTACGTCTGAAGCATTGGATTTGAACAATGAGACATTGGTTCAAATATCCACCGACCCCTTCTGGTTGAAATCACCAATCTCATTGTCCAATACCGACATGAATTTGGATACCCGGGAGATTTTTGATTCCGAAGGGAAAAAAGTCCCCCTTCACATTCACGTGGATGAACAAATCGATTTGGCCCAGGCTGAGGAACTTCAGAATTCGATTATTCAGATGGGGCGGCTTCCCAATGGCAGCTACCATTTCATGGTGACGATTTATGATGGAAATTCCTCCGGCTCCATGTTGGCCCAGGATGATCAAACCCTTCAGGTGGAAACACCGACTGTGCTTCAGTTGGTTGCACCGGGAGGCGCTTTGGCCGATACTTCAGAAAATGAGATTTATACTTCATTCCCGGTGTTGCAATGGGAATCTGATCCCTGCATGGTACCGGGCGGATGCAACTATTTTATTCGGGTTGCCGAATTTAATCCTCAGGAACATGCTTCTGTTGAACAGGCGATCGAATCGCAAACGCGTTTACCTTTGGATCAGGCACAGGAATTTTATCCCGTTGGTTCCGGTGTGTTTTCCTTCCAATACCCCATCACCAATGCTGGTGATTTAGAACCGGGAAAAGTCTATGTCTGGCAGGTGAAAAAGACCTATGGCACGACGGCAGGTACCGAGTCTATACTGAGTGAGATATTTGCTTTCAAGGTTAAAGATTTGAGTTCCGGTGCACCTTCAGGAGGCGAAGGCGCTCCAAACCAAAATTTAACGCAATTACAAAATATTATGAGTAGTGATCAGTACCAGCAACTATTCAGTCAGGGCGGAGAGCTATACAATTATTCGCCTACCGGTAATGTCACTTTTGACGGAACAAGTATAGACTTCAATACCCTTCAAAGCTACTTTACCCAAGGGATTCCCTACGAAGATTCCACTGGGACAACCCAATACTATATTCCACAAATTTTATCTGTGGAGGTGCCACAATGAAACGCACCATTCTTTTGATTACACTGATTTGCTCAACTTTGATTGCCGGTCCGAAGATCGGGATTATTATCAAAGTCACCGGTTCGGTTAATGTGTTACATGATGGCGATAATAATGCCGTGCCTGCCCGACCGGGTCTGGCGCTTGAAGACAAAGACATGATTCAAACCGGCGATGGCGGATTTGCCACGGCTCTTTATCTTGATGATAAAACCCAGATTAAAGTCGCCGCCAATTCGGAGTATCGTATCGGTGGCACATCCGGTCCCAATGGTATCAATAAAAAAGTGGACGTGAGTTATGGAAAATTGCGCGCCACTGTCGCGAAACAGCACGGGAAAGAATTCCTGATTGCCACACCCACATCGGTTGCATCTGTGAAAGGAACAGACTTTATTGTTGTTGCCGACCCGAATGTAGGGGACGCCTTTATGATCCTGGAAGGTGTGGTAGAGGTAACGAATAATCTGACGGGTATTTCGCAGACTGTATCTCAAAATCAAACAGCAAATTCCGATTCAGATGGAAATGTGGATGTGACGGAGACTCAAACTGATGATATCCCGGATTTTGAAAATGGAGAGGAACAGGGTCAGGACGTGGAATCCAACCAGCGGGAAATCAGGATTGAAATGACAGACCCTGCCGGGAATACCAAAGAACTAGTAATTCGAATTCAATAATCATGAAAAAATATCTATTTCTTCTAGTTACCGTTGTTTTAGCTCAGGCTCAAACCGTTCAGATCTTAAGTCCTGGGCCGAATGAAACAGCTATCGGGCCGGATATTCTTATTGCCACCTCGTTTTATGGTGTTCAGAATCTGGATCCACAACAGGTTCGGTTGGTCGTGGATGGATTTGATGTGACCGGCGGTGCAACAATAAATGGAGACATGCTTTCCTACCTTTCGGAATCTCTGAATCCCGGGAATCACACTGTTGTGGTAAAGCTTGGACCGGATGCGAATGGAACTCCGCAGAATACAAAGTGGTCCTTTAGAGTTGAGGGTGAAGAAGAAGCCAAATTTGATCTGGGCCTCAAGGGAAAATTGACCTCCGGGATGAATTACGATCAAATTGATAACCAAACCCTTGGTGTAAGCCAGATGGGTTTGGTTTTAAATGGTCAGGCAACTGAGTGGATCAAATTCAATACGAATATTAAACTCACCAGTGAAGAAGATCCGTTACTTCAACCGCGGAACAAATATACCTTGGGCCTGGACTTTGGAAATTGGGGACATCTGGTTGTGGGTGATGCCAACCCGCGCCTGAGTCAGTTTACGGCTTACGGCAAAAGAGTTCGCGGCTTTGACTTACGGTTGGATTTAGGACCATTGGGCATTCATTATTCCAAAGGACAGATCAATCGTGCAGTTCAGGGTGCAAAAAATGATGCCTATTCCTGGGATAAGTTTTCGCTGGAAGAAGGGGTAAACAAAATTATACTGGATCGACGCGGATATACATTCCGGCAAAATATGGATGCTTTTCGTCTTTCCATCGGGAAAGGTGTTTATGGCCAATGGGGTTTGAATCTGGTTAAAATCAGAGACGACAAGAATAGCGTTGTACAGGACATGTCATCCGCCATTTTGACGTTAGATTCGGATACCCTGGGTTTATCTGCTGGCCAATATACATTATCCGATTTACTGGCAAAGGACGATTTGGCAAATTATGATATTTCGCTTCGTGATCCGGTGAACTGGACCGGCGACACGCCGCAGGATAATCTGGTCATTGGTTCGGATTTGGGGATCTACCTGAATCACAAACGGATTGCCCTTGAGGGTGAAGTCGCTTTCAGCTTATTGAATCGGAATATTTGGGACGGCGCGATTTCGAAGACGGCTCTGGACACATTGATGGATGACTCCACCGATAATTCAATTGCGGGTATTTTTGATTTGGGTACTATTCCGATTAATCCACAGGACATCTCCAACATTTTCATCATTAACCAATATATGTCACCGCTTATCCCAATTGATGTGGGCCTTTTTGCGGATTCTGCGACCGTCACCGCAACTCAGGCAATCTTTTCTATGCCGTCTCTTGCCCTTCGGGGAAAAGCATCGCTGAATTATTTTGGAAATCTGTTTACGATCAATTATTCCCAAGTCGGTCCAAACTTCAATTCATTAGCGAACCCCTATTTATTGAAGGATAATCGTGAATGGGGAATCAATGACAAATTCCGGATGATGGAAAATCGGCTTATGTTAACATTTGGTTATAAACATCAATCCAATGATATTTTACTGACCGTAACCCATCCCAAGGTTCAACAGACATACAGCTCCAATATCAATTATCTTCCGGGTCCGGATTTACCTTCGGTGAATTTGACGTTACGTCAAATCAACCGGTCCAATGGAATTACCGCAATTGATACGGTGATCTCCCAAACAACCGGGGATATTTCCTATGCGGACAGCCGTGAAGACAACAAGACCACGAATGTTATTGCAACCGTCTCCCAGCGATTAGAATTGTTTGATGTATCCAATACGTTGTCAGCCAATATTGTGATCATGAATAAACAGGATCAACTTGGAAATCGAAATCTGGATACTACCTGGATTGATCCCCGGGTTGTGGCCAATGTTTACACGTTCAATATTATGACTCGGTACAATATTCCACTTAAAACAAATATTTCACTTTCATCCACACACAGCGAATTCAATACAAGTCACTCGGATGTAGCAAAGCAGGACTTGACGAAATTCAGCCTGGGCGGTGAATATTCGGGATTTTTTAAGAACACAATGTCAATTCTTGGCGGCGCTAATATTGCAAATGGATCCGGCAATACGGAATTCTCGTGGATTGGATTCAAGGGTGGCGTACGGTGGCGGATAATTAACAATCTCTCTTTGAACGCCACCGGCGAATACCGAATCAAGAATACACCTGGCGGGTCTTCCAATTCCACCATTGGTCAGGCAAATTTGACCTATATTTTCTGATCAGACCTCTATTTTACCCCGAATCTCACGTTGTTTCGGCTTAATTTTTCCGAATGAAAAACGACCTATCACTTGCAATTGAAGCGGCTCGCGAAGCCGGAAGCCTCATTCTCAATTACTATAAAGCTGATTATGAAATCCGGGATAAAGGTTACCATAATCCTGTCACCACAGCCGATAACGCCTCAGACACTCGGATAAAACAAATACTGATGGAAGCACGACCGGGATATGGTTGGTTATCGGAAGAAACGGTAGACAGCAAAGAGCGACTTGAGCGGGATCGAGTTTGGGTTGTGGATCCTTTGGATGGAACCAAAGAATTCATTGAAGGAGTTCCGCATTTTGTTGTCAGTATTGCCCTTGTTGAAAACGAAACACCAATAGTTGGGATCCTTTACAATCCGGTTACAAAAGAACTTTTCACAGCCTATTCCGGGGGTGGCGCATTTCTTGATGGGCAACCCATCCACTGCGCCAGCAAAGCCGATCCGGGTGAGATGGTGATCCTGAACAGTCGGTCCGAAACCCGGCGTGGACTATGGGAACCTTATAAGAACACATTCAAAGAATTACGTGCGATTGGTTCCGTTGCCTATAAGCTGGGACTGACTGCCGCCGGGAAAGCGGATATTTTTGCCTCACTTCGCCCCAAAAACGAATGGGACATTTGTGCCGGACATTGTTTATTGAAGGAAGCCGGCGGTGATTTGATGACGATCAAAGGCGAGCCTATTCGTTATAATCAACCGAAAACACTCATTACTCCGGGACTGATCGGTGGGAATCTGGATATTCTTGATTCAACTTTAGACGTTTTTCAGGAGGACAAAATTCTGCAATGAGTACTGAATTTCCTGAAGGTGCAATACCTTGTCTGGACAAAGGATTTGTCCGATTGGTCGATAGTATGGGTGGCGACGATGCCATCGTTCAGGCCGCTCGTGTAAGTTACGGAAAGGGAACCCGGAAGGTCACGCAGGACCGGGGATTGATTCGCTATTTGATGCGGCATCGGCATACAACGCCTTTCGAAATGGTGGAATTTAAATTTCATTGCAAGATGCCCATCTTCGTGGCCAGGCAATGGGTGCGGCACCGGACAGCCAATATCAATGAATACAGTCTGAGATATTCGGAAGCACGGGATGATTTTTACATTCCCGATAAGGATGACATTCATTTCCAAAGTAAGGTCAATAGACAGGGCCGGGATCTCACCGATGTTCCTGATGATTTGAAAGAAAAAGTAATCCGGTATTTCGAAGAGATGAGCGAGAGAAGTTTTTCATTGTACCAGGAATTAAATGAAGCCGGTATTGCCCGGGAATTGGCCCGTGCCATTCTGCCGGTAAATATTTATACGGAATGGTACTGGAAAAATGATCTGCATAATACGCTGCATTTCCTGCATCTTCGGATGGATTCCCATGCCCAATATGAAATCCGTGTTTATGCCAATGCGATGGCAAAATTTGTAGAGGAAATTGCTCCGATTGCATTTGAAGCATTCATGGACTACGTAGTGAATGGAATGAGGTTCACGGGAACGGAAAGATCAATATTTACCCGCAATTTACCACAGCGAATTCTGGATGAAGTCCACGAAGATGTTGTTTACAAAATCGTTGCAACACTTCACAAAAATAAGCCTCGTGAAGCCGATGAACTATTTAAACTATATCAAACAAATGGAGGACAGGACAGTCAAAGTGATTTTGAACTGAAATGGAATTCCGGAGAGGTGGAACCAGGTAACGTTAGGGAGTTGAGAGAGTTTAAGGAGAAGTTGGGCACACTTTAATCCGAATGATTTGTTTTCTTTGACTCCCAATTCCCGGGAGTTTATTTTTTGTGTGCTATTTAAATCGATTCAATCTGAATTCTAACACTATACGAGGTTGATATGGATATTTCTCCCGGCCACCGCCAACGTCTTCGTGACCGTTTTTTGCAAGGCGGGCTCTCTGGTTTTCAGGATTATGAGGTTATCGAATTACTCCTGGCAATCGGCACACCCCGAAAAGACTGCAAGCCCATCGCCAAAGTGGCGCTGAAACGCTTCCGATCGCTACGTGCTGTTTTAGAAGCCGATCCTGACCAATTAAAGAAAATACCAGGGATTGGCCCCAACAATATTTTCGGGATTAAATTGATCCAGGCTGTATCGCGGCGCTACCTGGAAGACCGCGTAATTGGGACTCCTTTTGTAAAATCATCCGAGGATGTTCTTCAGTACCTGCGCCATTCCATGCGCGATCAGACCCGCGAACACTTTATGTGTCTCTACTTAAACGGCAGGAATCAGATCATGGAGAGTAAAGTGCTATTTGAAGGGTCGCTCACTTCATCTGCGGTTTATCCCCGGGAAGTCATCAAATCGGCTTTGGCCGAAAATGCGGCAGCGCTGGTTTTTGTGCACAACCATCCCAGCGGGAATCCCAACCCAAGCAAAGAAGACAGAGAGATCACACATCGGTTAAACACGGCTGCAAAAGCTTTGGATATCACCGTCCATGATCACCTGATTATTGCCGGTAATTCTGTCTTTTCCTTTGCCGATCACGGATTACTCTAAATCCGGTTAAAGTTGCCACGGGTGTTGGCCCTGCGATAAATTTGAGTTCGTAAAATTTTGGTTAAACCAACATCCTCTCCCATGACTACACATTTGTTTAAATCCGGTCCGCAAACGGACCAACCCAGATCCGATTTAAGAGTCAGCTACAAACCCGGAAATCAGCCGCTCACCATTCAACTTACCAGTAAAGTTGCCGCCAATTTTGGCGATTCAATTCACCGGCAGGCAGCGGAAAAATGCAAATCGATGGACGTAACCTCCGGGACACTCTCATTGGAGGACTTTGGCGCTTTTCCTTTCGTGATCGACGCCCGGATCGAATCCGTACTCAGACGCGCTTTCCCTGAGAAAAGACCGGATAGCGTAAAGTACAAGGAAACTTCGCCTGGAAGTACTCGCGACCGATTACGCCGTAGCCGGCTTTATATTCCCGGGAACCAACCCAAGCTGATGGTGAACGCTTACATCCATGAACCGGATGGCATAATTCTGGATCTGGAAGATTCTGTGGGGCTTTCCGAAAAACCATCCGCACGGCTGATCGTCCGGAATGCACTTCGCACCCTGAACTTTGGTGAATCGGAACGCATGGTACGCATTAATCAAGGCGAACTTGGAGAAGCAGATTTACAGGAACTGGTTTCGGAGAATGTGGATTTATTCCTGGTTCCCAAAGTGGAATCGGTAGAACAAATTCTCAAAGTTGAAAAGCTGATTGAGGAATTGTGTAAATCATGCAGTCTATCCAAACTTCCTTTTTTGATGCCCATTCTGGAAAGCGCAAAGGGAATTCTCCACGCTGAGGAAATAGCAAGCGCATCAAAGAATATTGTCGCATTAGCCATTGGATTGGAAGATTACACCGCTGACTTAGGTGTCCCCCGGACTCCTGAAGGGAAAGAATCGCTTTGGGCGCGGAGTACGCTGGTCAATGCTGCCCGGTCAGCCGGGATACAGGCTATTGACACGGTCTATAGTGATATTCAGGATGAAGAAGGGCTGCGTAATTCAGTGCGGGAAGCGAAGAGTCTTGGGTTTGATGGAAAAGGCTGTATTCACCCGCGGCAAATCCGACCGGTCCATGAGGAGTTTGCACCAAGTCCGGAGGAAATTAAAAAAGCCAAGGCCATCGTTGCTGCCTACAAGGAGGCGGAAGAAAAAGGACTGGGTGTAGTGTCCTTGGGAAATAAGATGATTGATCCTCCGGTGGTGAAGCGTGCTTTACAAACATTGAAAAATGC
>CAZJWP010000005.1:0-9461 GCA_964549745.1 uncultured bacterium
AAAGCACACACCGGACTTTTTGAAGAAGCGCATGGCGGAACCCTTCTATTAGATGAAGTCAGTGAAATGCCGCCGCTCCTGCAGGCGAAACTTTTGCGAGTCTTGCAAGAAGGCACAATATCGCGCGTGGGGTCAAATAAAGAAATCTCCGTAGATACACGCATTATTGCCACAACGAATCGTAATATTGCTGAGATTGTGAAAGCCGGAGATTTTCGTTCCGATTTGTTTTTCCGTCTCAATGTGTTCCCCATAAAAGTCCCACCACTACGAAATCGAAAAGATGATATTCCTGTGCTGGTGGACCACTTCATGAAAAAGTTTGGGAAGAAGTATGGACATGAAGATAAAAAAGTTGATCCGTCTGTCATTGAAGCATTTCGAAAGTACCCATGGCCGGGAAATGTTCGTCAACTTGAGAATATCCTGGAACGGGCAATTCTCTATGCCATGTCTTCAGATAACATCGCTCTGAATGATATCACGTTTGAATCCGAAGTATCCGACCACACAAATCTTCAAATTGATGATGAAGGGCTTTCAATTCCTGAAATGGAAAAACGACTCATTTTTCAGACATTGAAAAAGACCAAAAACAATCGTACGGAAGCAGCAAAAATCCTGGGTGTCAGTACCCGAACATTACGGAATAAACTGCACCAATACGAAGAGGATGGGGCTACATTTTCTGACATGGAAGAGGCAACTTAACTCATTTCCTACAACTGGAAATAATTTCCAATTGCGTATTTAATCCCCCGTTCATGCGGGGGATTTTAATTATATAAATATTGTTCACCTGTACCCGTAAATGCATATATAATGATACATATGAATTAACGGAATTGGATAATCCTTTCGCAGGCGATTCTATTTAAAAAAATGGCACAAAAATTGTTGTAATTGGCTTGCCATGAAAATAAATCCGTTTCAAACACAGTCAGTGAAAGTATTTCAAGAAGCATTGAAGCTGTACCAGAAGCAGTTTCAGTCTATCTCCAAAAATATAGCGAATGTAAACAACCCAAATTATGTTCGTGAAGCAACAGATTTTAAATCTACGATGGAGTCCCTTCAATCAAGTGATAAAATGAAAACGACATCGGATAAACATATACATAATCCAAAATTTTATACCGAACCGAGTCCGGTCAATTCAGAGGACAAAACTACCTCCGTAGATCTTACAAAAGAAATGACAGAATTGGCTGAAAACCAGGTGAAATACGAATTTGCGACGCGCTACCTCAGTCGAAAGTTTACATACCTGCATCAGGCAGTCACGGGAAGGTCACAATAAGCGCATGAAAGTAGACGGAATATTCTCAAGCATGCGAACCACATTTCAGGGGCTTTCCGCTCAGATGAAACGGTTGAATGTTATATCGGAAAATATTGCCAACGCCAATCGCATTGCCGATCCAAACGGTGATGTCTACAAGAAAAAGACCGTACTTGAAACCGGTGCCAATCATTCCGGTGCGGCTTCTTTTCGGGATCATATGGCCCTTTCGTTAAATCGCTCGCAAAATGATCACATTGCCGAACCTTCAAGGGATACCAATTTTTCAGTCGGGACGGACTCCGGTGAAAACAGCTACAACGTAGTGGAAGAAAATCGAGTAAAGAAAATTTATGATCCTTCGAATCCCAAAGCAGACAAGTTGGGTTATATCCGAATGCCGGATATAAATATTGTAGAGGAGATGGTCGATTTGGTCAGTGCCGGTCGCACTTTCGATGCGAACGCCAATGTTCTGGATTCTGCTAAGACAATGGCCAAGAAAGCGATGGAAATCTAATCGTGAATACAATCCAGCCCGGCTATAATCCTTATCCGGTTGATCGTTCATCGATTAACACTCCGGCCGCTACGCCGTCAATACAGGATACTCGGGCTCCCGAGGCTGTTGACGAGATGGAAGGAACCAAAGATGCGGACAATCACCACCAATCCCCCAAATCGGTATTGAGCCAAAATGAAATGGCCACTCTGTCCATGTTGTTCGGATCCTCAAAACCCGCAGAACTCAATTTTTATGGACATACAAAAATTCAATCGATTCACAAAGGTCAGTTACTTGACGTGAAAGGGTAATTCATGAGCGGAATTCAAAGTATAAAACCAACCGATTTACTCAAACAACTGGATGCACCAACTGGGAATAAAGGAATTCAAAACAGCGAAAAAGGTGATCAGCCGAATTTCGCCGGAATGGTAAAGAATTTTTTGGAATCCGTGAATCAGGATGAGCAAACCTCCAGTCAAATGGCTCAGGAAGTTGTTCAGGGGAAATCGGATAACCTGGTGGAGCCTATGGTTGCTTTGGAGCAATCGCAATTGAGTTTCCAACTGATGCTGGAGATTCGGAATAAAATCATGGAATCCCTGAGTGAAATACAAAGAATGCCTGTCTGATCTGAGGAAGTGTTATGAACAAATTCTTTAGAAATTTAGGAAATATGCTAAACCGATATTCACCGATTCAGCGAATGCTGATGCTCCTGGTGGTATTGGGAATGTTATCCGCATCTGTTGCACTGGTATTTTGGGCAAATCGCCCGGAATATCAATTACTTTATTCCGATCTGGAACCATCCAATGCCAGTAAGATTGTGAGCGAACTCCAGGGAATGAAGGTTTCGTACAATCTTCAGGACAACGGTCGCACAATTATGGTCCCGGCGGATAAAGTCGAAGATTTGCGCCTCCAGTTTGTGGACATGGGATTGGCCGGTCAACCGGTGAGCGGATATGAGATCTTTGATAACAGCAAGATTGGAATGACCACCTTCATGCAACAACTTAATATGCGTCGGGCATTGGAAGGTGAACTGACCAAAACCATTCGTCAATTTCCCGGTGTAAAGAATTGTCGCGTTCATATTGTTCTTCCTGAAAATCAGTTGTTTGAAAGCGAAAGCAATGGTTCCGCCAGTGTTGTCCTTTATTTTAAACCCGGGCGTTCCGTTGATCGTGCACAGGTTAAGGGCATCGCCGCTTTGGTGGCGAACAGTGTACAGGGAATTGATGCCGATAAAGTTGTCGTGGTGGATTCAGAAGGGAAAATGTTATCGGAATCCGGAGCCGGCTCCGAAAACTTTGCCGCCAATACCCAGTGGGACATGCGTCACGCTATCGAAACCAAACTGCAACAAAAAGTGGTCAATATTCTGGAAGGTGTAGTCGGTCCGCAGAATGCAGTGGTTCAGATTTCGGCCGATTTGAATTTTGAAAAGGTTGAGCGGACCAGTGAAATCTATGATCCGGATAATGTTGCGGTTGTCAGTGAAGAACGACATACGGGAACCAGCCGGGATGAAGATTCTCTGAAAACCACAAATCAGGTCCAGGAAAACGAAGATGTCATAACCAATTATGAGATCAACAAAACCGTTGAACATTTTACCGGGAATTCCGGCACAATCAACCGATTGACCGTCGCCGTTTTAGTTAATGGTACTTATGACTCCTCCACCGATGAAAACGGTGATGAAGTCAAAACATACGTTCCCCGCTCTAAAAAAGATTTGGCTCAACTTTCCGCTCTGGTTAAAAGTGCGGTTGGATTTGACACCGATCGAGGCGACCAGGTCGAAGTACGAAATCTGCCCTTTGAAAAGACAAATCTGGATGACGACATGGCTTACTTCGAATCGTCGGATAAACAAGCCATGTGGGCCGGAGTTGTGGATAAAAGTCTATTGGGTGTGGGCCTGATTATTGCCTTCTTTTTCCTCAGAACCCTGTTGAAATCCGCCGGACAAACTCTCCAATTCTCATTCGGTCCGAATCCGCCGGCATTAAGCGATGGAGAAAGTGAAGAGGAGAAGAAGGAACTTGAATCCGCTGAACAAAAGCATGTTGACGAACTGGAAGATATCTATTTGAATAAACTGACGCCCGAAGCGCAGGCGCGTCTCAAGGCAAAAGGCCAGATGACGGAAGAAGTCATCAAGCACTCTCAAGAGAATCCTGAAAACTCGGCGAAACTGATCCGCTCCTGGCTCACTCGTCCCGTAGTGGAGGCATCGGAATAAATGTCATCTACTGACAATGTTAGCCCCATCCAAAAAACCGCGCTCATTATGATTGCGATCGGTCCGGACAATGCCGCACAGGTCATGAAGAACCTGTCCGAATCCGAAGTGGAAAAAATTACGGTTGAGATCGCCCGCATGAAGGATATTCCGGCCGATATAGTTACCAATGTCATTGAAGAATATTACCAGATGATGCAGGCGAATGAATTTATCGTTCAGGGCGGAATGGATTACGCCAAACAAGTGCTGGACAATGCCTGGGGCCATAAAAAGACCATGGAGATCATGAAACGTGTCGAAGCAGTCACGGAAGTCAGCGCATTTTATTTGCTTCAAACCGTGGATGACAATCAGTTGATCAATTTTCTGCAAAACGAACATCCGCAAACTGTGGCTCTGATTATGGCGAACTTAAAACCGCCGCAGGCTGCCGCGGTTCTGTCGGCCATGCCGGAATCGCAACAAGCGGAGATTGCCTTTCGTCTGGCCACTATGCAGAAAACGTCCCCGGAATTTATTGACGATATCGAGATGGTTTTACGCGACCAGATGGGTTCTGTATTTGGTGGAGAATTAAGTGCGACCGGCGGAGCCGAAACCGTAGCGGAAATTCTGAACTCTACAAGTCGTTCCGCCGAGAAAAATATTATTAGCAGTCTTCGTGAACGTGATCCAAAACTTGCGGAAGACATTACCGATCTCATGTTCCTGTTCGAAGATGTTATCGGACTTTCGGACTCCGCAATTCAACGTATTGTCAAGAGTGTTGAATCCAAGACTCTGGCCATGGCGCTCAAGGTCACTTCCGACGAATTGAAAGACAAGATATTTAAAAACATGTCTGAACGAGCCGCCGAAATGTTGCAGGATGAACTGCAGTACATCGGGCCGGTCCGCGTTCACGAAGTGGAAGAAGCTCAAAAACAGATGCTTGAAGTAGTCCGTCAACTTGAAGAAGCCGGTGAAATCACCATCGGTCATGGGACCGAAGAAGAGGAGATTATCGAATAATGTCATTAATCAAAGTGCCCCTCAACCAAAAAGTCAAACAGATCCACTCATTCCGTGAAGTCTCATCTTTGCCGGATATGCTTTCGGATTCCGATTCCTTTTCGGGCGATATGGGCTCAATGGAATTGAGCAACGGGGTAAAGAGATTAACCAATCATCTTCGGAACCAGGTGAAGGTTCTGGAAGCTGCTCTTCAAAAAGCGAGGGAAGATTCGTACAAGGCCGGCTATGATGAAGCACGTTTTGTGATCGAAAAACGGTTTAGGGAAGAAATTTCCGGGTTGAAAGAAACGTATGAATCCACGATTGAATCCCTTCGCAATGAATATGATGAAAGTCTGTCTTCGCTTAGCCAACCCCTGGCCCGGTTTGCCACCGGAATTGCGGAAAAGGTGATTGGTCGAACGTTGTCGGAAGAAGAAAAGCAGAACGAATTTTTACTTACACAACTCCAACGGTTTTTAAAAGAAGCTACTGTGGAAACCAAATTCAAAATAAAGGTCAACCCACGGCAATTGAGTTGGATCTCAGACGTTGATAATCAGAAACAGTCACTCCCAAACAGCGATCAACTTTCCTTTATCCCGGATGAAGACCTGAAACCGGGCGAATGCATCGTGGAGACGGACACGGAGATCATCCAGGGATTGATTCCCGAATATTTAAACTTCATTGGGCAAAATTTATTTCACGGAGAATCCTGTTGAATTCACTGGTCACACAGTTTGAGTCCTATCACGACCAGCTTGCCGTCTTGCCGGACTTTCGGACAGATGGCAAAATCACACGGATCATTGGTCTCGTAGTGGAAGCGTCTTTGATCACCGGTTCTGTGGGTGACCTTTGCCGAATCTATACACCGGCCAACACAACCATCCTTGCCGAGATTGTTGGATTCAACGATCATAACGTTTTGTTGATGCCATTGCAGGATACAATTGGTCTGGCCATTGGAAGCCGGGTCCGTCGCTGCCCGCAACCCTTATCCGTTCCGGTTGGACCGGCTCTGTTAGGGCGCGTATTGGATGGCCTTGGAAATCCCATTGACGGCAAAGGGCCGCTTACCGCTGAATCCTGGGTTCCGGTGCATAATAATCCTCCGAATCCTTTGAATCGTCGACGAATTTCCGAAGTTCTGGAAACAGGGATCCGTTCCATTGACGGCCTGGTGACGATTGGCAAAGGGCAACGGGTGGGTATTTTTGCCGGAAGCGGTGTAGGTAAAAGTGTTTTGCTTGGAATGATTTCACGTTACACCAGCGCCGATATCAATGTGATCGCCCTGATCGGAGAACGGGGCCGTGAAGTACGTGAATTTATTGAACGCGATTTAGGCGAGGAAGGCCTGGCGCGTTCCGTAGTGGTAGTTGCCACCTCCGACCAGGCGGCTATGGTTCGTGTAAAAGGTGCCCTTTTGGCGACGGCGATAGCAGAATATTTCCGTCGACAGAGAGAAGATGTCCTTTTACTCATGGACTCGCTGACACGAGTTGCCATGGCACAACGTGAAATTGGCCTGGCGATTGGTGAACCTCCCACGACCAAAGGATACACTCCATCGGTTTTTGCACTGCTTCCGCGATTGCTTGAACGGGCCGGAAACGATAAGTACGGCAGTATTTCCGGGTTGTACACGGTTCTTGTGGAAGGTGACGATTTGGACGAACCGGTTAGCGATGCCGCAAGAGCGATTCTGGACGGTCATATCGTTTTATCCCGGAAAATTGCACAAAAAGGACACTATCCAGCTGTGGATGTGTTGGAAAGTGTCAGCCGTCTGCGGACCGAAATCGTGAATCACGACGATCTAAAAATATCAGACAATTTACTTGAACTCCTGGCCAGCTATCATGAGGCTGAGGACTTGATCTCCATTGGCGCTTACAAAGGGGGAAGTAATCCAAAAGTGGATGAAGCAATACGACTCAAATCCGGAACAGATGCCTTTTTGCGGCAGGATATGAGAGAACAATCCACCTATTCAGAAACCCTGGATAATCTCAGGACAACCTTGAGTTCATGATGGCCGGGCGATTTCACTTCTCATTGGAAAAAATACTCAAACTCCGGGAATCACTGGAGAACAGCCGAGCAACGGAGCTGGAGCGATCACGTCAGGCACTCGACAAAGAGGAAAACACTCTTTCCGATATGCAAAATGAGAAGGAACGGCATCTGAAGTCCAAAAACAGGAAAAACAGCCGCATCAATTTGTTGGATTTATCCATTTCCGAAGGATATCTGGAAACACTGAATAATGGATTGGATGAACAATCAAAGCAGGTTGAAAAATCACGTGATAAAATGAACGACGATCGTGAAAAACTTACCCAGGCGTCCCGTGATAAAAAAGTCATGGAAAATCTTAAGGATAAACGCTGGCAGGGTTATAAACGTGATTTGAATAAAAAAGAATTACTACTGAATTCCGAATTGGCGCTTCGCATGGGGTCGAAACAATGAAGGGCACGCTAAAATGGGTCTTGATTGGCGGTGGGTCCTTTGTGATTCTGGTGGGTCTCATTTTTGTCGTTCTGATGATTTTTGAACCGTCTCCTGAAGCTCCTTCGGTTCCGGAGGAAAAAATCGCTACAGTCACCGGTGATGAAAATCAAAATGCCGATCCGCAAAATTCAGATCAGACAGATGCAACGGATCAAGAGGACGGCAGTAATTCCAAAGCCAATCCCAGCGAATTGGATAGTCTCCAAAACCTGGTTCAAAATCTCCAAAATGACATTTTCGCCAGTTCGGTTATGACGGATAGTCTAAAAGATGTGATCACCTTTCAGGGAAACCTGATTGATGGATATAAAAAGAATATCGATGATTTGAACGGTCAGGTCCTGGAAAGGGAAAAACAGACCGTTTCACTTAAAGAATTAGCCAAGACATACGAATCGATGAAAGTGGCGGATATTAAACCCATTTTAAAGAACATGGATGACGCAACCGTTATTGCGATCTATAAGGCCATGGGAAGCCGGACACGGAAATCGATCATGATGGCGCTCACCGCTCAAAGAGCAGCCGTAATCACTGAAAAATTAGCTGGCTTTACACCGCCGGGAGAGGAATCATGACGAATCCTGCTCCCATCATGATTAAAGCCGTTGAACCGTCCGGGAACAAGACGAGCAACAGCATCACATCTGGAAATAAGGCTACCCAAAAAGGAATTTTGGGTGCACTAAATGTTTCCGTTAAAAAGGTGACAAAAACTGACGATAAGCAAGCCAATCTCAGCTTTAGTCAACACCTCGAATCAAATGGAATTGCTGTCCCCACAGTGAAACAAAGCACAGAAAAATCCACGCCGAAGAAACCAGCGGGAACAAAGATTATTGCGCAAAAAACTGGGAAGACAACGACCGGATCAAAAGGGAAATCAAAAGGAATCACAGTCACAAGTAACGGGCAAGCGAAGAACCTTGCCGGTAAAGTGAAGGTGGGTGGAAAAGCGGTAACCCAAATAATAAAGGGAATGATTCCTAAGAATATTGTAAAGAGATCCAGTGCCGGGATTCCAACCGTTGTGAAGGGAAAAACTCCGACAATTCAAGTGAAACCAAGCGTTGTTTTACCGAATATACCCGGAAATTTACCCGGTACAGATCTGGCCGGAACACTGAAACAAAGTGCACCGCCAAAGGGAAAGGCTATTGACAACAACCCTGTCCAAATGAAACAATGGACGCAGACTCCAAAGGTCGAAAATCCCGTATCAAATTTGAGTCAAAAAGAAGTTATAGAAACACCAACTGAATTTGGTAAATCGAAATCCACTGCTCCTCAGATTCAATCCGCAAAAATTCATTTCAAGCCGGAAGTGAAACAGACCGTTCAGACAACCAAAGTTGTTGATCACACGACTCCGGAAGTCAAAACTCGTTCAATGCAAACGAATAGCGAACACTTGTATCCCAATACAAAAATTCCGTCAGTGGACCAACAAGCGATCGAAGCAAAACCTCAACAGAATGTGAACCCTAAACCGATTGCGGATGAACCGACGAAAAATGAAACCAGAGCCTCTATTCAACAAGATTCGAAAAAAACGGTTGAACAACCTGCATCAAAGATTTTCTCAGGCGAAAAGCCGATACATTCCGAAAACATTCAGGATGTAAAACAAAATCCGGTATCGCAGGAACCATCTGTCTCTAAGCCAAAAACTGCATCATCAAATCAGTTCAGTGATTCAAAATCCGATCAGAAATCTCCACCGACTCAAAATCAAATATCAGAGAACAACGCTCCGATTAAAGAAGCACAACCGAATACCACAGAAGAACCGATTGTGCCAAAGTCCCCGGGAGAAAATTTCAACGCAGCCAAGATCCAAAAGCAGACAATAAAAACCGAAAACCCGATTCAATTCACAAATCAGGTTACAGTCAGTATAC
>CAZJWP010000005.1:9561-46174 GCA_964549745.1 uncultured bacterium
ACAATAAAAACCGAAAACCCGATTCAATTCACAAATCAGGTTACAGTCAGTATACCTAATAAACCGGTTTTGAATATCTCAGAAAAAACAGTTAAAACCAAAGTATCACAGAAGATCGCCTCAGAAGAAATGGAATCACAACCGAAGCAAAAAGTGGAGTCAAATGAATCCACACAGAAGGTTGCTCAACCGACTGAAACGAAAACAACTGAGAAGGCAGTGCCTGAGCCTGTATCGAAAACATCGCTTCACACAAAACCATCCGAAACAGCGGATCTCCATCCTGTTCCCAAATTTGATTTTTGGATCCACACCTTAACAAAACAATTGCAAAGCGACACGGCAGCACGGCAGACTGTAATGATCCGGAAGATTTCCCATTGGATTGAAATCGCTGACGCAAAGCAAAAGTCACCGTCTCATTTGACAATACAGGATGCGGAAGTGGGAAAAGTGGATATCGATTACGCCAATAAACTGGACGGTAAACAAATCACAATTTCAGTTGAGAATGAAGCCACACGAAACCATTTGCAAAGATTAATCCCCGTTGTTGTGGAAAGTTTACATCACAAAGGATTTAGTCAAATTGATGTACAGGTCCACCTGAAACAAGATTCGGACCTAAAGCAGGAATTGTATCAGCAAAGCAGGAATCATCAGCGTGATGATCGGCAAAGTCGGCCCAATTCCGGCATGAACCGAAACCACGTAGATATTCCACTTCAGGCTGAACGAGTTAAAAATTATGGTTACAATACCATGGAAATGATTGCCTAAGAGGAGTAATAGCATGTTCGATTTAGCATCCATTGGCAACGCTGACACCGGTTCATCAATCTCCGACGCCCTTAGCGGTAACGGACTTGGAAAAGATGATTTTTTCAGACTGTTGATTGAACAATTGAAGAATCAGGATCCCCTTGAACCCATGAAAAATCAGGAATTCGCCGCCCAGCTGGCTCAATTCTCCTCATTGGAGAAACTGGACAATATTAACTCCAATATTGAGCAGGGCACGCAGATCGACCTCGTGCTTACGCAAGCGATCAACAATTCCGCAGCAGCAACGATTGTAGGCCGCACCGTTAAAGCCTGGGGGGACCAGATCCACGTGAAAGACGGAACCTCATCGTACGATCTCAGCTTCAATTTGCAGAGTGATGCTGCCAACGTGACCGTCGAAGTTGTGGATTCCGATGGAAATACGGTTCGCACCATTGATGCAACGGAAATGTCCGCCGGTGACCACACCCTGACCTGGGACGGGAAAAACAGTTCAGGCGAAGATGTGAAAAACGGTTCCTACACATTAAAGGTTACTGCAAAAGACTCCAATGATGTGGATATTACTGCACGGGCTTACACCCATGGAACTATCGAAGGCATCCGATACAAGGATGGCAACGCCATGTTGATCGTCGATGGCGATGAAATTCCATTCTCAAGCATTTTGGAAATCGGCTTAGCCGATACAAATGGTTAGGAGACAGATTTGAAAGTTGGAGAAATCCAAATCCGGCAATTAAATACGATTCAACCGGTACAACCAGGACGGTCTACAAACCGTCCGAAAGAAACGGCAGAAAAGGGTTCGCAGTCCTTTGCGGAAGTTTTTCAGAATTCACTAAAGGAAAATCCCGATCTGCGGTTTTCGGCCCACGCTTTAAAACGGCTGGACAACCGGGGAATTGAATTGGATCAGCCGGCCATACATCGCCTACAGGAAGGCGTTAAAAAAATGGAGACGAAAGGCGCCAAAAACTCCCTCATACTGATGGATGACAATGCCTTTATCGTCAATATAAAAAATCACGTCGTAGTTACGGCGTTGGAGAAAAACTCGACCGCCGGAAATGTGTTTACCAACATTGATGGCGTCGCAATAATGTAAATAAACCAAAAAAGGACCGGACCCGAAAGGGAGGTCCTCCTTCCATCGAACGACAGAGATGGAAATTAAAAAAGGAGGAAACTATGAGTTTCATTCAGCATCAGGAACAGGCATCCGGAGTCGGAGCCGCGTTTACTTCCGTATTATCCAGTCTGCAAAACCAGCGCAGACGTCTCGAAGTCATCTCCGCTAATATTGGTAACCTGAATACCATTGGATTTAAAGCCAGCCGGATGACTTTCCTGGAAACCCTTGGACAAACCATTGGAAAACTCTACACACCGTTTGAACAGGGTTCCTTCACCGCGACAGACAGCCCCACCGACCTTGCAATTGACGGAAAATCTTTTTTCGTCATCCGTAACGGCGACACCATGGAATACACCCGTGCCGGAGCATTCTATTTTGATCAGGATGGCCGCTTAATCACCCAGGATAAACGTGCAGTCCAGGGATGGCTGTTGAACGAGAAGATCAATGAGAACTCCTCCACATCGAATCAATCCACCAATACGGCATTGGGTGAGATGACCGATATTATCCTGGATTCCAGCGCCACAGTCGGAGCGATTGAAACCAGGAATATCTGGTTCACCGGTAACCTGAATGCTTCTCTGCAACCGATTGCCAACGTATTAACAGCCGCCGATGCCTTCAGAAAGAACGTAAGTGGAGAGGTCGTTGTCGCCGAATCAACCGATGATTTGAACGATTTGTCCCAGACAACGACGCCCTTTGTCGATGGCGATACCATCGAAATTTCGGGTACGGATCAGGATGGGAATGACGTTAGCGGAACCTTCACGTATGGCGCAGCAAATGACGGTACAACCATGGATGATTTGATCGCTAAGATTAATACGGTATACGTTGGTTCGGCCACCGCGTCCTTCTCCAATGGTAATATCATTTTAACCGACGATACAGCCGGAAATAGTGAGACGACCATGACCTTGACAAACGGCGCCTCCAATACAGGTGAGGTCACCCTACCGACCTTTGGAGCAACAACCACAGGATATACGCCAACAGCAGTGACGTCGATTGTGGTGTATGACTCCTTCGGCACCGAACATCACCTGACCATCACCTTTACGAAAACACAAAATGCTCGTGAATGGGCATGGGATGTGTCCACAGAAGGGAATGAATCCATTACCAAAGGCCAATCCGGAGCCATGACATTTGATACCTCCGGTCAGTTCATTTCCAATACTTACGACGACGGGAACGGAGCTCTTGAACTGGATCCGGGTAATGGCGCCGATTCATTGAAAATTACGCTTCACGCTGGTGGCGGGGATGGGTTGTCTGCTCTGACCCAGTTTGATGAAATAACCACGATATCAGCCCGTGATCAGGACGGACAAGCCAGTGGTAAACTGGATGGCATCCGCGTGGATGAACAGGGCTATATCATCGGTTCTTTCACAAACGGTGTTGTGATGCGGATGGCACAGCTTGCCATGGCAGATTTTCCGGATCCGACCACTTTAGCCAAAGCCGGAGCGAGTAACTTTACACCGACGAACTTCAGCGGCGAGGCTAAGTTAGGCCGTGCAGTTGATTTTGATACGCAGATCCGGTCCGGAAATCTGGAAGTGTCCAATGTGGATATGGCGGATCAGTTCATTCAGATGATCGACGCACAAAAAGGATATCAGGCAGCGTCACGAATCGTAACCACACTGAATTCCGTTATGGAAGAAACGACACGATTCGGTCGTTAATAATGGTTCGTCTCCTGGTTAGCGGGTGAACCACTGGTGACGAAATTAATTTTTCGTCGCCGCACAATGGATCGTACGGGTATTTTCTACCCGTACGATCCACACATTTAGTGTTCGATAAGGAGTAAAATGGATTTATCAACCATCATAGGAATTTTATCCGGGCTGGTTCTGATTGGGACCACCATTTGGGGAACCGGTCATATTGATGTATTTGTACATATTCCTTCTATGATGATTGTATTTGGTGGAGCTATGGCTGCCATTTTCGTCAATTTTCCTCTTAAAGAGGTGGTGGGCGTTATAAGCGTTGTACGAAAGGCTTTCACCAACGAAGAATCCAGGGAAGTAGCCACGATTGAACGTTTTGTTGAAATTTCACAGCGAACCCGACGTGAAGGGATTCTGGCCATTGATGCCGAACTCAAGAAAATCAATGACGAATTTATGCGAATTGGGTTGGAAATGGCTGTGGACGGAACCGAACCGGATATGATCAAAGAGGTGATGGAAACAGAACTGACATTTCTTATTGAGCGTCATGAACGCGGACAACAAATCTTCACTTCACTAGGGTCCTATGCTCCCGCATTTGGTATGATCGGAACACTGATCGGTTTGATATCCATGTTGCGGAATCTAAATGATCCGTCCAGTATTGGTGAAGGAATGGCAGTGGCATTGATTACTACATTTTATGGGACGTTCCTGGCCAATCTGGTCTTTTTGCCCATCGCAGGGAAATTGAAAAACCGTACCGACGATGAAATCATCAGGAAGCGGATGATCATAGACGGGATCATTGCTATCCAGAATGGTGAACATCCACGGAATATTGAAATGAAACTACTGAACTACCTGCCTCCGAAGCTTCGTCGTACCGTAAAGACCATGAAGCGGCCATGAGCGAGGAGCCTGAATCCAAGCTACGGAAGCGGAGGAAAGAACCGTCTTCTCCGCTTTGGATGACTACCTACGGAGACATGGTCACCTTGCTATTGACCTTCTTTGTATTATTGTTTTCTTTTACCAGTATGGATCAAAAAAAATTCGATCAGGTTGCCGGATCCCTGCGCGGAGCTCTTGGTATTATGCATGATCGAATGCCTTTCCAAACACCCGTCCCCGGTGCCGGCAGTTCCGGCAATCTGGATTTATTACGAAGGAATGACATATACGAATCGGTGGAAAGTCTCCGCGATAAGTTATCAGAGTACTCTGCTGAAGGAAGAATAACCGTAGAAGGTACTGAGTCCGGGATATTGATCCGGATGGGAGATCATATGCTTTTTGATCCCGGTAAAGCGGAATTGAAACCTCAGGCTTTGGATATTTTAAAAACAGTAGGGGAGAATATCCGGGACATCGCTTCCGAAGTACAAGTCGCCGGACATACGGATAAGGTTCCGATTCACAATGACGAATTTCCCTCCAATTGGGATTTGTCTGCTGCCCGTGCATTGTCTGTTGTTCATTACCTGGTTGATCACGTCGGTGTATCGCCGGAAATATTGGCTGCCGTTGGTTACGGCGAATATCGTCCGATTGCCTCGAACAAATCGGAGGAAGGGCGCCAAATTAATCGCCGGGTTGAATTTCTTGTAACCTGGAAGTAGATATTTCCTTTTTAATCAGAAAAAATCGTACCAAGAGGGAAGATTTTTCCTTTCCGCACTATTGAAAAATTCCGATACAGAATCGCCTAATCATTCAACGCTGATTTCTTAAGCGACAAAGTGGATTGGGATTTGGCATATAATCCCGGTGGATACTTGCCCGCTAATATTTTATAAGTGCAGATATTGCACAACATAAAAATAAGTTAACACCTATAAAGTTTATCGTGTTTTGTCTTGGGTGTTTTGGGTAAAAATCCAATGATGCATCTACTTATCCAAAGAATATCATATTTGCAGGGTAAATACATCTGCTTTTTCCAGTGGCATGAAATTTGAGTTATTCGCATAGCCAGAGTACTGGAATAAGTAAAAAAAAGAAGGATTACCCATGGCAGAAGACGAACAGGACATTAAAGAGCAGGACGCTCAAGAAGAGGAATCTAAAGGAAAGCCGGCCTGGTTGGTTTGGTTAATAAGAAGCGGAATCATTATCCTGCTTCTTGTAGCTGCATTTTCTCTTTCCAAATTCGTATTGTACCCAATCTATAAAAATTCCAAAACCCATGCGATTCAGATGGAAACAATGGCCAAAATGGGTGATGTGTATTATTTGAAAGATTTGACTGTCAATCCCATGGCCACAAATGGCCGCCGGTTTGTGGTTGCGGAATATGCCCTTGAATCAAGGAATCCCGAAGTCATCCGGGAATTAAAGAACCGTGAACCCCAAATCCGTGATGAATTCATTGGCTATTTACGTCAACGGACCGCAACACAAATACTGGATATCGATTTCCAGGAAACTTCCAAAGAAGATTTAACCGATATTGTGAATAAACTGCTCTATACCGGAAGCGTCGATAGTTTGTACTACACCAAATTGATTCTGCAGTAAAGGAACCTGATATGACTGCAAAAATACTGTCACAAGAAGAAATTGATGCTCTCGTCAATAATATTTCTTCAAATCCTGCGGACACGAAATCAACAGAAAACAAGAAAATTACTAATTATGATTTCAAGCAACCGCACCTGATTTCAAAAGAACAACTGAGATTGTTGGAAAGCATTCACGATGATCTGGCTCGCAACTTCAGTGTGTTTTTATCGGCACAACTCCGAATGATTGTTGACATGAACTTGCTGGGTGTGGACCAGATCATGTATTCGGAATTCATGATGTCGATCTCCAACCCGGGCGTGATCTATATTGGCGAATTCGAACAGCCATCGTCAAAATTTATTCTGGAGATGGATCCACGATTGGCCATTTTCATCGTAGAACGGATATTCGGCGGGAAAGGCAGCTATACCAATACGATCCGGGCTATTTCACTCATTGAACAACGGGTGATGAATAGAGTTGTCCAGCGAATCGCCGGAGAAATATCCAAGAACTGGGCACCCTATATTGATCTGAATACCAATTTCGAACGCTATGAGAGCAACCCGGAATTTGTACAGATTATTCCGGCTTCCGAACCGGTGGTCGTTGTGTCCATGGAAATCAAAATTCATGAGAATACGTCTCCCATAAACATTTGTTATCCCTACTTCTGGATTTCAAATATCATGGCTCGTCCGGAAGTACAAAGCAAAATATTATTTGGGACACAACAGTCCACCGGAGAAGATCTGGAATTGATCACCGACAATTTGACATCAACACCGGTTGATGTTAAAGCCATGATTGGCCGTACACATGTACCGATCCAATCCGTGCTTGATCTTCAACAAGGTGACGTTTTGGTCACCAGTACCCGGCTCACGGATGATATTCAGGTTTATGCGGGTAAGGATCCGCTTTTCCGTGGTGTTGTGGGGATGAAGAATAGCAATTACGCTTTCATGGTAAAAGATTTCTGTAGAGAGGAGAAAAACAATGGAATTTGATGAATTTAGAACCGGCTATGAGATATTTGCCGAATCTTGGAATGAGACGCTTACCACTGCACTGAATAAGCTCTTTAATAAAGAGTTTACACTTGCCACGGAAGTGGGGGAGGATCAGGCAGTTCAACCTGTGTTGGAAGCTTATGAATTCCCACTGGTCTGGGCTTCATTCGAAACAACAGGTTCTGTTCCGTTAAATCATGCACTGACATTGTCCATCGCAGATGCGAGCAAACTGTTTGCCTGGATGACCGGTAGCGACATTCCCGAGGAATTGACAGAGGAACAACTCAATCCGCTTAAAGATGGATTGGATCAACTTATTGAACAGTTGGCCGCTAACCAGGAAAACGGAATTGAGTGGGAACACCAGAACCTGAATTTGCAACTCGTATCCGAGCCGGTGGACGGGATTTCCGAAACCGGTTGCAATGGCACCGTCACCCTGACTGTAGATGACGAAACACTATCGCTTCATCATCTGGTTTGGGGCTATGAATTGGTGGAAACAGCGGATAAAGCAGACGAAGGGTCCGGTGACTTTGATTCTCTGTTTGAGGGAACAGAGGAAGAAGATGTGAATGTGCACCCGGCGGAATTCGAAAATTTCTCCGGCGGACGTGCGGCATCCGGCGGCGCTAACAATCTCAGTATGCTTCTTGACGTTGAACTTGAAGTATTCGTGGAATTAGGACGGAAGAAGATGTTGATCAAGGATCTGCTGAAATTAGGCAAAGGTTCAATTATCGAATTAGACAAAGCTGCAGGTGAGCCACTTGAAATCTTTGTGAACGGGAGAAAGCTGGCCGACGGTGAAGTGGTTGTCGTAGATGATACGTTTGGAATTCGTATTACCCAGATTGTGGGTACCCTCAAAGAAAAACCTGTTGTCGAGAACGTTTAAATCCTCAAGCTAATGAAGTCCCTGAGACCCGGTGTAATCCTTCTTGCTGCCATCATCCTGATTGCCCTCCTTGCGGTATTCCTTGGAAGTCCTCATGGCAGTTCTCCAACCCTGCCCTCCACACCTGCACCGATCTCAGGGGCTTCTCAAATTCATTATGGGTCCTATATTGTCCGCATTGGCATTATTACCATATTGTTGATAGCCGTGATTGTTATAATGGCACGTTGGTATAAAAAGTCATTATTTCCCCGCGGACCGCAGGGCTTGTCCGTAGAAATTCTGGGTAAAGCCTATCTGGGCAATCGTCAGCAGTTGGTCATGGCAAAAGTTGCGGATGCTTTTCTATTGATGGGTGTAACCGATCAATCGGTCAGTGTGCTGAAAGAATTCCAACCGGACGATATCCCGGAACAATTGAAAACTGTCAGCCGCCAGGCCGGATCACCTGTTTTTTCCGATTGGTTGAAGAAAATGCTGCATAAACCAATCGAAGATTGAGCCATGCGGAGGGGTAGCACAGTCAGAAAGATTGCTTTGTTCCTGATTATAGCAGGAGCCATGTTTACCGTAGCGTATCCTCAGTCAGCCTTCCCTAAGGTCACTTTCGGCGTAGAAGAATCCTCCAGTCCCACGGAGTTTTCGGTCTCTCTCCAAATCGTCTTTCTCCTGACTATTCTTTCGCTGGCTCCCTCAATTTTGGTCATGATGACCAGCTTCACCCGGCTGATTATCGTTTTCTCCTTTCTCCGGCGTTCATTGGCCACCCAAACCGTTCCCACCAATCAAATCCTGATTGGTTTAGCGTTATTTCTCACTTTTTTCATCATGAAACCGGTTTTCACGGAAGTGAATCAAAATGCCCTTCAACCTTACATCAAGCAGGAGATTACCCAATCACAAGCCCTGGATGCGGCGGAAAAGCCGATCGCTACGTTTATGTTGAAGCAGACACGTCCCAAGGATCTGGAGTTGTTTATCAATTTGCGGGGCAATGGGAAACCGGCAAAGGCAAGTGATTTGCCAATCATGACTATCATTCCCGCTTTTATCATCAGTGAACTGAAAACCGCCTTTCAGATCGGATTTCTCCTCTACTTGCCCATGTTGGTTATCGATATGGTTGTGGCGAGTGTTTTGCTATCCATGGGGATGATGATGCTTCCGCCGATTATGATCTCCATGCCTTTCAAGATACTCCTGTTTGTGTTGGTGGATGGTTGGTACCTCCTGGTCGAATCGTTAGTGAAAGGATTTATGTAATGACAGTCGATTATGTTATTTACCTGACAAAAGAATCAATGATGACCGTTATTTACCTCCTGGCGCCGGTACTTGGAGCCGGTTTAGCCGTGGGTTTAATCGTTGGAATCTTTCAGGCTGTAACACAAATCCAGGAAATGACCCTGACCTTTATTCCAAAGATGGCCATTGTGGGATTTGTGATTATTGCGCTCACACCCTGGTTCCTGGATATTTTGTTGAATTACACACACGAAATTTTTAATCAAATCAGCTTAATGGGCGGTCCGTGAACCTGGATTTTATATTCGAACTAAGGGACCAGCTTCCCATTTTCATGATGGTTTTTGCCAGGATTTCCGGTTTGCTCTGGTCTTTGCCTCTGACCAGCTACACCACGGTTCCAGGCCGGGTCAGGATAGGTTTCGGGCTCATACTGTCCCTTATCGTGATTCCGGTTCTTCCGCCGGGAACCCCGGTACTTACTTCATTACCCTACATGTTTTTTGCCACCTTAATGGAATTGGCCACCGGTTTGGTCATCGGTTTTGGCGGAAAGATTATATTTGAAGCGTTTAACATGGCAGGCAGTTTCGTAGGACGGCAAATGGGACTTTTACTCTCGAATGTGATGGATCCTACCAGCGAACAACAAACGCCATTGATGAGTCAAATGTGGTTCTTTTTACTTTTAATGATCTTTCTGGTAACCAACGGCCATTACCTTTTGATCGAATTATTGGTGAAGCATTTTCAGACCGTTCCGTTGCTGGCCGGTACCTTTTCCGCAAAAGCCGGCCAAACCTTTGTCGGTACGTTTCAGACAGCCTTAAATCTGGCATTAAGTTTGGGTGTCCCGGCTATGTTATTCCTTTTAATTGTCGATACGGCGATAGCCTTTACATCGCGGGTTATGCCGCAACTCAACATTTTTTTCGTCACCCTTCCGATCAAAATCGGATTGGGATTTATTGTTATGATCATCTCTCTGGATATTTTCCAGGTATTGTACGATGCGATGATGTCAGATATGACCATTTATTTTCGAACCATGCTAAATCATATGGCAGGAGCTTAGAATGGCTGAGCAAGAAGGCCAGGAAAAAACTGAACCGGCAACCGATAAAAAACGTCGGGAAGAACGTGAGAAAGGCAATGTGGCGAAGAGCACTGATCTTAGTGCCGCTATCGTCTTGCTTGTGAGTATTCTGGTCCTCAAATTCACCGGTCATGCACTATTGGAGGAAGGCCTTTCTATTTGTGCCAAGACCTATCGTGACATTGCTACGATAAACCTGACTCCGGACTTATTGGCTGATCAGGCTACGAGTCTCCTTGTGTTTATTATTAAAGGATTAGTTCCTTTTTTACTCATGCTTACCGTCGCCGCAGTCGGTAGCAACGTACTTCAGGTTGGATTCATGTTTGCGCATAAAGCCCTGATTCCGAAATTTAGCAAACTCAATGTTATTTCCGGATTCAAGCAGATGCTTTCAGCTCGTTCATTGGTAGAATCTCTGAAAGGTATTTTAAAGATTGCCATTATTGGCTCCATTGGATACTACGTCATTCACAAACACATCTCTGATTTTCTGGTTATGGCTTACACGTCCCTTGGTGAATCCATAGCTACACTTTCCGTCATTCTCTTTGAACTCACGTTGAAAATCGGAATTGCTTACCTGGTTCTTGCCGTTTTGGATTATGCTTATCAGCGGCATCATTATGAGGAAAGCATCAAAATGACCAAGCAGGAAAAGGCGGACGAATCCAAGCAATACGAGGGTAATCCGGAAGTGAAGGGGAAGATTCGTTCTGCGCAACGACTGGCAGCGAATAAACGAATGATGGCCGTGGTTCCCGATGCCACTGTGGTGCTCACAAACCCGACGTACATTGCGGTTGCACTGAAATATGAGATGGCCGAAACACTTTCTGCACCAATTGTGGTTGCAAAAGGGAAACGGAAGATTGCAGAACGAATTAAAGCAATTGCCAAAGAAAATGACATCCCAATCATCGAAAATAAGCCGCTGGCGCGTGGATTGTTTGCAACCACGGAAATCGGGATGCAAATCCCGGCAGAATTTTTCCAGGCCGTAGCCGAAATTTTGGCACGCATCTATCGGAAGTCGCAAAAACAAAATCAACCCTTAGGAAATTTGGCCCATGCCGTCTGATGCCAGAGTGACACTAAACAATCGCAGCAATATGGCGCTGGTAGGCGGAATCGTCATTATTCTGACGGTTATGTTGTTGCCGCTGCCAACATTCCTGATGGATATGCTTCTGGTGATGAATATTACCGGCGGTTTGCTAATCCTCTTTGTCGCTCTTTACATTTTAAGACCGCTGGAATTTTCGGTATTCCCGGGTTTACTGCTTATCACAACTTTATTCCGTCTGTCTTTGAATGTAGCTACCACCCGGTTGATTTTGGGCCAAGGGTATGCGGGAGAAATTATCCAGACATTCGGTACCTTTGTTGTTCAGGGGAATTATGTTGTTGGCGGAGTGATTTTCCTCATTTTGGTTATCATCAACTTTGTAGTGATCACCAAAGGTTCTACACGTATTGCTGAAGTATCAGCGAGATTTACCCTGGATGCAATGCCAGGAAAACAAATGGCGATCGACGCGGATTTGAATGCCGGTCTAATTGACGATCAGGAAGCTCGTGATCGGCGTCAACTCATCGCCCGGGAAGCGGATTTTTATGGCGCCATGGATGGCGCTGCGAAATTCGTTCGCGGTGATGCCATTGCCGGACTGCTCATTACGTCCATCAATATTCTGGGTGGTCTGGCGATTGGTGTCCTCCAATTAGGATTGCATTTATCGGAAGCCGCATCGAAATACTCGATCCTTACGATTGGTGACGGCCTGGTCGCACAAATCCCTGCTTTGATCATTTCAACGGCATCGGCAATTGTGATTACCCGGGCAACGTCAGAATCCTCACTGGGGGAGGACATTACATCACAGATCACTCGCCGCCCCAAGGTTGTTTTTGTCACGGCCATGATTCTGGCATTGATGGCCTTCGTTCCCGGAATGCCCTTTGTACCATTCTTATTAATGGCTACCGTGATTGCCGGTGGCGGATATATGGTTCAGAGCGCCCTGACCGCAGAATCCAATGCCCTGGCGGAAGCGGAAGAAGAGCCGGCGGCGGAAAAAGAAGAGCAGATCGAAGAATATTTGCACCCCGACCCTTTTGAAGTAGAAATCGGATACGGTCTAATTCCGCTTGTGGACACAACCCAGGGCGGGAATCTGTTGGGCCGTATTTCCGCCATTCGAAAAAGTCTGGCAATGGAACTGGGGCTCATTGTTCCACCTATTCGGATCCGCGACAACATCCAGCTCAAACCAAATAAATACCTGTTCAAAATTCAAGGTGTGGAAATATCCCACGGTGAAGCGATGATGAATTCCTATCTGGTCCTGAATCCGGGTGAGGATTTGGATTTTGATGGCATAAAGACGCAAGAGCCAACCTTTGGCTTGCCGGCAATGTGGGTTTCCGAACACGATCGCGAAAAAGCGGAAGTTGCCGGATACACGACCATCGAACCGCCTGCTGTAATTGCCA
This sequence comes from uncultured bacterium, assembly GCA_964549745.1. Taxonomy (GTDB): domain Bacteria; phylum Fidelibacterota; class Marinisomatia; order Marinisomatales; family J089; genus J089. The sequence continues at coordinate 22,439 of CAZJWP010000005.1, forward strand.
CACATTTGATGGAAACTCTAAAAGCCAATGCTGCACGCCTGCTCAATCGGCAGGAAACGCAACGGATGCTGGATCACCTGAAAGGAACTCAACCTGCGGTGGTTGAGGGACTTGTTCCGGATATGATTCCATTAGGGGTAATCACTTCGATTCTGAAATCATTGCTAAAAGAGCAGATCCCCATTCGTAACCTGGTGCAGATTATGGAAACTGTGGCTGATTATGCCCCCTTTACCAAAGATCCTGAAATGCTTACGGAGTATGTCCGCCAGGCATTGAACGAAATTATCACTGATATTCTCACCGATGATAAAGATACGGTGACCGTGGCTACTCTGGACCCAAGGATCGAAGATAAAATCGGTGAATCCATCCGTAAGAACGGACAACCAAACCAGAGCCTTGGGTTTTCGCCGGAAGAAGTCAATCAAATATTCGAAAATATCGCCGAAAAGGTGAATTTAATGATCAATGAGAATCATAAACCGGTCCTGCTGGTATCTCCTCAAATCAGACGATTTATCCGCAAATTTGTTCAACCGGTTCTTCCCGATCTCCTGGTCGTATCCTACTCGGAATTAACCTCCAATACCAACTTGAAATCAGTCGGAATAGTGAGTTACCCACATGCAAGTTAGATCATTCACAGGACGTTCATTGAAAGACGCCATGAATCGTGCCAAAGCCATCTTTGGTGAAAATATTGTTATTCTGGATTCCACCCGGTTACCGATTACTAAGGAAAACCCGGATACCCAAATTCAGCTATCGGTAGGAATACCCGATACCGCCATTCCCATGAATGCCGCTAATCGGGATCAAAAACAAGAATTCCAACGCTATTTGCAATCGCAATTGTCAGATATGAAAGCGGCCCTTCAACACACGAATACTCCGGGAAGCGAACTGGAAAAAGATTCCTCCGAAAATCAGAAAAAATTACCGGAGTCATTTCGTCCGTATTTCAAAAAACTGGTTGAATTAGGATTTGATCGAACACTCTCGCTAGATTTATTACTGTCAGTCAGCCACCAGGGAATAGATGGATCAAGAAAAAGCGTATTTTCGGCCATGCGCCCTTTGTTTATTAAATCTTTACCAAAGCCAGGTCAGGAATTGTTTAATCGCAATTCACGTATGATCATTCCTGTGATCGGGCCCACCGGATCAGGAAAAACCACAACACTTATGAAATTAGCTGTAAATCCACTCTGTTTCGGAAAACGAAAAGTAGCAATTTTGTCATTAGACCATCATCGGATGGCAGCGGGAGAACAACTAAAACAATTCTCAAAGATTACGGGTGTTGAAGTAACCGAGGCCAAAACCGGAGAAGAATTACACCAATATTTTAAATCCGGCCTGGATGCGGATATTGTCCTTGTGGATACTCCGGGACGGAGCCCGAATTTTTCGGATTATTCAAAGGAATTGAGTGAACAACTCACGTTGCTGCAGCCATCTGCAACTCTGTTGACAATTCCATTGACATACGATATGGAAGACATCCTCTTTAATTCTGTTCTCTACCAGGCTTTGGGTGCAACGCATTTGTTTTTCACTAAACTGGATGAGACCTGCCGTCCCGGAAAAGCGGTATCCGTCATTCGGGAATTAGAAATACCCATCGCCGGTCTGGGGAATGGACAATCCATTACGGATGATTTGATTCTACACTACGGTGAAGCCTTATGGAGCCGCATCATCCTAGAAATGTAAACCATGGATATACTTCGCAATAATCGATTAAACCTTAATCCGGCTCGTCAGACGGACATCCTGGCCGTCACTAGTGGAAAAGGTGGTGTGGGGAAAACCAGTCTAAGCGTGAATATGGCCATATTGTTTCGGCAGATACGGAAAAAAGTGCTGCTGGTCGATGCGGATATTCATCTTGGCAATGTGGATCTGGTATTGGGCATCAGGCCTTCGATGACGATGGCAGATGTCATTCTTGGAGAAAAAGAACTCAGTGAGACGATTGTAACCGGTCCGGGCAATATTGATATTCTTCCCGCCAGTTCCGCTGTAAATGAATTACTGGATTGTGACGATTCAATTATCAAACGGTTGAATCGCGCTTTTCAAAACTTCGAGAACCATTATGACCTGATTGTGGTGGATACGGGTGCCGGTTTGTCGGCCAATGTGCTTTCCTTTGTGAATGGGTCGAACCGGGCCATGGTTGTAGTCACACCGGATCCGGCTTCCATCGCAGATGCGTATGGAATGATAAAAATAATTACGAAACACAATCCTGAACTACCTATTGTGATTTTTACGAATATGGTATCCGATTACGATGAAGGAATATCGCTTTTCCAAAAATTGAATTTAATGACGACCCGGTTTTTGAATTCCCAGCTTGAATACGCCGGTTCGTTGCCGCGATCCAAAGAATGGTCGGATTGCGTACTCCAACAGACTCCTTTGGTTCTGAAAAATGGGAATTCCACACCGGCACGTGTATTGAAAATGATATCCCGAAAAATTCTGAGAGTCCCGGCTTTCAAGGATAACCGCATGGGACTGTTTGACGGGTTTCTGGATGATAACAAAATATCTAGTGAGGTCAAACGTGATTAAAATGATTTACAAATTTGCCATTTTCCTGATGTTGATCACTTTTCTAACATGCATGGCCAATGGAATTTCATTAATGACCTGTGCAATACGCTCGTTGATCGTATTTATAGGTGTTCTCTTTTTCGCATTTATTGCAGGATATGCATTGCAATTCAGTCTTTATCTCACCACCCAAAATTCCGAAGAAAGTAAGACGTCTTGACGGAACAAGCCACAGCTACTCAAACGAAGTCTAATTCTTATATAAGGAGATATAAGGAGACAGGGGATCCACATTTCAAAGATCTGGCGATTCGATCTTATCTGCCCTTGGTTAAGCATATTATCGGTCGAATTCCGCCCGTGGCGAATGGTAACCTGAGCCGCAATGATATGTACCAATTTGGAGTCATTGGTCTTATTGATGCTCTGGATCGTTTTGACATCAATCAGGGCGTGGAGTTTAAAACATTTGCTTTCAAACGTATTCGCGGTGAAGTCATTGATGCAGTTCGCAAGGAAGGCCGCCTGTCCCGTGATCAGGTTCATCAACTTAATCTAATCGACCAGGCCCGACGCTGGTTGTGGCATCAATTGGGTCGCGAACCGATTCCGTCGGAGGTCGCAGACCGGGTTGGTATTCCCATCGAGAAGTACGAATATTTGTGCCAAGTAAAGACACAGTCAACTGTTTCACTGGACGACCCTGTGGGTCGGACCCAGGAAGAGACTCCGGTAAGTCGGGGTGATACCATTACCGATCCGGAGCAATTGTCACCTGAAGACTCGCTGGAAAAGGAAGCCCTTCGGATTGAACTCAAGGACATCATCAAAACACTTCCGGAACGAAAACGACTTACGCTGGCGCTCTATTATTACGAGGAATTGACATTGGCCGATATTGGAACCGTTTTGAATCTAACGGAATCCAGAGTATCACAAATATTGTCTGATACATTAGTGGAGATTCGTACACAATTGAGGCGTTAATCATGGATACAAACATTAAAATTATCACGTCCAAGCCTTTGGAAGAAATCACACAAGTTACTCGATCGGATAACAATCCGCGGAAACGGAAAAAATCCAATTCTCAGGAAAAGGAAGATGAAGTCATCCTGCAGGGAAAGAAAAAAAAAGTTCAGATTACTGACCGGACTGATCCTGAAGGGAAAGTATTACCGGGACATGAGGTGGACATTGTTGTTAAATAAGCTCAACTCCAAAGATTTGCGATTAATCGGACTATTCCTTTTTGGGATGACATGGTTGTCTGCGAATTCTCCGATTACGGTGTTTTCAGCGGAAGTTGGTTCATCGCGTCGTTTGATTGTCTCCCTGGGTGATGCCAGACCCGTATCTCCTGATTGGGTCAATTTTTCAACGGATTCCGCAACGGGCAGATTTTCTCTAACCTTTCATGATTTAAGTACAAACGACTACCAGGGACGCACTCATTTTCTGGAACGGGGAGTCATTCCCATCCAGGTATCGGTTGCTCAATCCGATTCACAATCTCTGATGATTACTGGGAAAACACTCCCATTTAAAAAAGCCTGGGGTTTCTGGGTTCTCGAGCAGAATGAATTTATTGTCGATTTTTTCCAGGAAGCTCCGCCAGAAACCATTTTTCACGAAAAAACATTAACTCCCGGAGTTCCCCGGGTCGCATCAATCCAAAAGAAACAAATGTCCGGGCTGATCAAATCAGTGAATACTGAACGCCATCTTTTTTTGTTGTTCAAACGTGCGGTTTTGTATTCCGGATTGGTTTTGATCTTCGTCGTTGCGTTGATATTCGGATTGCGGAAAAAGCCGGTTATCTTTAGAAAGAAGAAAAAAAGCTCCTCAACGGAAGAAATGGAATCAACCAAATCCGAATCCACAACTCCGGATAATGATGCTGTTCGCCAGGTGATGGAAAAGACCGGCCAAACCTGGGATGAAGCCGCACTAACACTATCCATGGGAAAAATGAAAGACTATGGCCGGGTATAATTATCAACGACTCCATGGCGGGGGTTATCTTCCGAAAGATGACCTGGGACAATTAAAAAGACGATTGCACCCCGGGCAACGAATACGGAGTCGTGTGATTGAACAATTTGAACGAAATCAAATACTCCTGCGTGTATGGAACTACAATATCCTGACACATTCCGAATCCCATTTTGATCTGGGAACCGAACTGACACTGATGGTAGAAGCTGTTGAACCCAAATTTCAATTTCGATTGATTAACGATAGAGAAAACACCGATAATGTGGACCTACGTATTGAATGATACAATGCCTTTGAAGAAGACCTCAAAAACCGGGCCGAAATCGACCCAACCGAAATCTCCCAAAAACAGGGCGAAAATCCAGGACTATATGACCACGGTCATGATTCTGGAAAGTCTGAGCGATCTGATCTTTATCCTGAACACAAATGGTGAGATTGAATACATCAATAAAAGTGCGCTGGATATTATCGGCGACCCGATTGATGCTGTTCGCGGGAAATATATTGACGAATTTCTGGTCGATTCATCTGAAGAAATGGTGTTTGAACCGAAGCCGGACGATTATTCACCTCCGATGAATATGATCCAGAAAATCAACACAGGTATATTCCACGAAATCGAAGCGGCGGTGATTTCCAAGGGACGATTGGTCCCCGTTCTGGTGAACTTTAGTGTGATCCATGATAGTGGAGAACCGGCTTATGTTGTTGTTTCCGCCAAAGATATTTCCCAGAAAAAACGCATAGAATTTGAGGAAAAAGAACAACAGTTGGAATCTATCTCACGGGACCGAATCCGGGCGGTGGGCGAATTATCAGTCGGATTGGTTCACGAAATCACCCAACCTCTTTCCACTCTGATGTTAAAGCTTGATCTGACCCGGAAAAAGATCATGGATCCGGGAGTCGAAGCAAAGGATTTGGATAAATCATTTGGTGAGATGGCAGGACTGGTTCAGAAAATGTCAAATATTGTGCAAAATATCCGTCGGTTTGCCCAGCAAACCGAAGAAGATATGCTGGGTATCGTTAATATTATAGAAATGGTGGACAGTGCCGTATCCCTTGTCGAACATGAATTCAAACATAGAAACATTGCAATTCGTGTATCCGCACCAAAACAATTATCCTATGTGGTGGCAAACCCATTATCCATTGAACAGGTTTTTGTAAATCTCCTTACCAACGCAAAAGATGCATTTGAAAATCTGGAAGCCCAAACAGAGACGGAAATTCCTGCAAAAAAACAGGTCACCATTCAATTGAAAGAAAGAAAAGACAAATGGGTGGAAATCCAGTTTCTAGATAATGCCGGCGGGATCAATAAAAAAGTATTGGATCGTATTTTCGATCCGTTTTTTACCACGCATCCAAATCAGAGCAACACCGGAATGGGATTGTCAATTTCGAAAAAGATTATCCAGGCTCTGGGCGGAGATATTGATGTCCAGGTAAGAGAAAAGAAGGGAACACGTTTCGTTGTTCGAATTCCTCTTACCAAAAGTGATGAAAAAACATTCCTAAAAAACCTGATCGAATTACATCACCAGAAATAATGACAAACTTATCCACACAACAGTTAGCCCAATCTGTGGCCGTATTACGAAAACTCGGCGATTCAACGGATATCTACGATACGATTTTAGATTTACTGCGATCCGTGGTTGATTTTGATGCCGCTACACTGTTTGAAGCTCATCCAAAGACAAAAACCTTAACCGTTATACACCAGTTTGGTGAAACAAAGGTAGACCTTGTCACAGAAACGGAATTTGATGCGGGAACCGGACTCAGCGCCTGGATTACCAATCAAACAGAACCGGTTATCCTGGAATCTATTCCCAAATCGAGAGCGGGAAAGGCTTATCAGATCAACTCCTTTGTTGCATTACCGTTATGGGTTGACGATCAATTTTTGGGTGTACTGAATTTCTCTCATCATGAATCGGGGAAATACTCAATGGAGTTGAAACCTGATTTCCAGATCGTGGCACATCAACTGGCGATGGCAATGGAACGCATCCGCCTGCAAGATCGGGTTCATGCACAGAATGAGCAGTTAAGAAAAACGCTGAAACAACTACAGGACGCACAAAAACAATTGGTTGAAAAAGAACGTCTGGCTGCAGTGGGGGAAGTGGTTGTTACGGTAAATCACGAAATAAACAATCCTCTGACTTCAATCATGGGAGCAACGGAACTGGCTCAAACCATGCTGGAATTGGATCAGACCGAAAAAGTAGAACGCTATTTAAATATGATCATTGAAGGGGCCAACAGGATCAAGTCAATTACCGAAAAGATATCTGCCCTGAAGAATACCCGTTCTGTTCCTTACGTGGACAATTATACGATGCTGGAAATTCACTCCGAATAATCCCGGAAAATTTTTCTTTTACCCACCGGAATTTTCCTTCCGGTTTGATTTTTCCTTTAATTGATGTTTAGAATTACCCTCCGTTAATTAATCTGTAAATAAATATATAGTGTGAGTTAGAAGTATAATTAGCCGGATTCCCAATTTATACTCGGTCCAAAATTATTTCATCAGCGCCATGGCATTGAGTTTGCATCAGGATAGCAAAAAGTTTCATAAATGAATATCGAACTCAAATCACTCATGGCCAATATGGCCGGTCTTATGCAGAAGAATGATGTTCTTGCCAACAATCTGGCCAACGTCAACACCAACGGGTTCAAACGGGATGTGATGTTCTCTGATGTCCTGAAGGAGGAATCGGGAAATAAAGAAAAGCTCTCCATGCTTACTGATTTTTCCCAGGGTTCACTTACGCAAACCGATAACCCGTTGGACGTGGCCATTTCCGGTAAGGGCTTTTTTGTGGTCAACACAACCGAGGGACAGGCACTGACCCGGAATGGTCACTTTCTCGCTGATTCCAATGGCGCTTTAATCACCGGTGACGGTGATTATGTGATGGGGAATAGCGGACAAATCTTCGTAACAAACGATGGTGTCGGAAGCGGAAAAGTGGATATTACCCAGACCGGTGAAGTTTATGTAAACAATGAATTTAAAGGGAAGTTGCGGATTGTGGACGTTGAAGATGGAAACCAGCTTTCCAAATCAGGTGGATCTTTATTTATGGCACCTGCGGGAGCCATTCAGGATGTGGAAACACCCACCATCTTGCAGGGAAACCTGGAAGAAGCCAATGTAAATCCGGTGACTGAATTGGTGGACCTGATCCAAATCCAGAGACAATTCGAGAGTTCACAAAAAGCCATAAAGGCCATTAATCAGGCTTTAACAAAATCGGCAAACGAAGTCGGCCGGTACCGGTAGCAGGGAGGTTGCATGATTAAAGCATTGCGCACAGCGGCATTAGGTATGGCAGGTCAACAACTCAATGTTGACACCATTGCAAACAATTTGGCAAACGTCAACACAACCGGATACAAAAAGACCGCCGTTGAATTCCAGGATTTGTTGTATGAAACCATTCAATCCGGGGGTTCCGATGGTCATAAGGGCAATGAGAAGCCGGGCGAAATCCAGGTGGGTATGGGAAATAAACCCGTATCAACCTATCGTTCTTTTTCGCAAGGTGCGATCCAGGAAACCGGGAATTCATTGGACATTGCCATTAACGGTCGTGGTTTTCTGCAAGTGCAACGTCCGGACGGAACCTACGCCTACACTCGTGACGGCGAACTTCGGGTCAATTCCAATGGTGAACTGGTAAACTCATCCGGATTAAAGTTTTCACCCGAAGTATCGATCCCGGAAGGTGTATCCGGTATCAATATCAATGAAGACGGAGTGATTACCGTGTCTTACAGCGGAGACGCTACACCGGAAGAAGTGGGGCAGATTGAGCTGGTAACCTTTATGAATCCGGCCGGGATGACGGCTGCAGGAGGTAACTTGTATGAAGCGACGGAAGCATCCGGTGATCCGGTATTTGGGCTTCCCGGTCAGGAAAATTTCGGGACTGTTTTCCAGGGCTATCTGGAAAAATCAAATGTGGACGTGGTCCAGGAAATGATCAATCTGATCGTTTCTCAACGTGCCTATGAAATCAATTCAAAGGCGGTCAAGACTGCGGATGACTTATTAGCTATCGCAAACAATATTAAGCGTTAGAGGATAATGTTAAACCGCATCATACTTGCACTAACCTTTCTGGTCAGTATATTGGCTGCGGAATCGCTCACTCAAAGCGATCTCCGATCCGAATTGGTGCGGTACTATTCCAATGAATTCAAAGCCTCGTCCGGTGATATCCATATTTCCATTTTGCACTCCTTCAAAACCAGGGAATACACCGGCAGCTATTATCTGGACATCAGTGCAAACAATCCTATCCTTGATGTGGGGTATCAAACGGTCTGGGTTGAAGTTCGGCAAAAGCATCTGTTAGTTGATCGTTTCCTAATGTCAGTCCGGGTGGGCCTGAACATGGATGTTCCCGTGGCCAGGGAACGCATCGCCCGCCATAAATCAATTTCGTCGAAGAAGATCGAAATCCGCCACAAATTAATGACGAACACCATTCTGGGTATTGTCAATCCGACCGATGACTTAACCGGATTGGTGACCAACCGTGTCATCCAGGCCGGCAGGGTTATTAAAAGAGATTATCTACAAGAGCAACCGTTGATTTGGAAAGAAAGTCCCGTCCGTGTTCAGATCATTACCGATGGCGGATTGGTTCTTGAAACAAGCGGTATTACAAAAAAAGACGGTGCCCTTGGCGACCGAATTCATGTGCTTTGTCCCACAACCGGAAAACGACTGACCGGGATTGTGAAATCCCCCAATTTGGTCGTCGTACCCTTACAGTGAGCTTCCTATGCGGAAAATCATACCACTCTATTTAATTCCCATGCTACTCGCTGCTCAACCCAATCCTCAAACATACACATCGCTTTATTCGGATATCAAAGCCCATCAGGTTGGTGATGTGGTCATGGTTATTGTAGCCGAAACCGCTAATGCGGCACAGGAATCCAAAATTAATAACACATCGAAGTCCAGTGTGTCGGCCAATGGCGGCGTGAGTGGAAATCTGACAAAATTTTTACCCTTATTCGGAGCAACCAGCGATATGGCGAACTCACACGATGGAAGCGCCGGGACTCAGCAAAATGATAAACTCACCGGGAAAATCACAGCTACGATCACAGAAAAATTGGGTAATGATTTGTACAGGATTGAAGGTGAACGGACTGTTGAAGTCAATGGTGAGAAAAATTTGATGCATCTGGAAGGCAATGTACGTTCACGGGATATTGGCACGGACAACACCGTTTATTCCTACAACATAGCCAATGCCAAGATCGTGTATAAAAAGAATAACCTTTCTGACAAACTGGGTTCTCCCGGGAAAATTCAACGAATGGCAACATTATCCCTTGCCGCCGGTGTTGTGATTCTTGCCGTATTGGGGAAAACTCTATGAAACGGTATCTTGTAGTCCTGACGCTTCTGGGAATGGTATTTCCCGTTTGGTGTACCGGCCAGGTTCGAATCAAAGATCTGGCCAAAGTCGAAAATGCCCAGCAAGTCCCCCTGGTTGGTTATGGACTGGTCCTGGGTCTGGACGGAACCGGCGACAGGGCTTCCGGTGGACGCGGTGCTGTTTTCACAGTTCAAACTATTTCAAATATGTTGGAACGGTTCGGTGTTACCGTTCCTAAAAATCAATTACGCACACGCAATGTGGCCGCAGTTATGGTCACATCCAAAACTCCTTTATTTGGTCGTGTTGGCACCTCCTTTGATGTTACGGTCTCTTCGCTTGGTGATGCATCCAGTCTGGAAGGCGGTGTCCTGCTTATGACACCACTGTTAGGAATGGACGGAACCTATTACGCCCAGGCACAAGGTCCGGTATCCATTGGCGGGTACAATGTGCAAACCACAGCGGGAGAGAGGGTGCAAAAGAATCATGCTCTTGTTGGACGGATTCCAAACGGCGCCATTCTCGAATCGGAGATGATGAATCAGGCGTTTGATCTGACACAACCGATCCGATTGCTGCTTCGCGATCCGGACTTTGTGACCGCAACGAAAATTGCAGAAGGAATAAACTCGGTTTACAACGGTGTACAATCCAATCCCTCAGGACTTATGGGTTTAAAAGACATTGCACAACCGGTTAGCGCCGGGGTGGTGGAAATCAGTCTCCCGGATTCCGTCACACGCCAGGATGAGGCTGTCTTTTTCATTGCCAGCGTTGAAACGCTCCGTGTAACACCGGATCAGGAAGCGCGAGTTGTAATTAACGAACGTACCGGAACGGTGGTCGCCGGAGGCCAGGTGAAAATCAACGAAGTGATGATCTCTCATGGCAATCTTACGATACATACAACGGAACGTCCGATCATTTCGCAACCCCAGGCTCCGTTTAGTAATTCCGGTACAACCGTTGTGGCGCCGATAACGGAAACCGAAGTGACTGAAGGGTCCGCTACGGGTGTTATTCCGGCCACAACGACGGTGAGTGAACTGGCCACAGCCTTGAACCAATTGGGCATTAAACCTCGGGATACGATCGCCATTTTCCAGGCGATCAAAGAAGCGGGCGCCCTGAACGCTAAACTCATCATTATGTAATGAACCCGATCGATCTCAATCCACAAAAGAATATTTCGTTCGCCAAAATGGATCCACAACGATCCATTGGTAAAGGACAGGAATTACCACATAACGATACCGCGCGTGATTTAGCGCTTAAGAAGACCAGCCGGGACTTGGAAGCTTCATTCCTTACCTTTATGGTTCGGGCAATGGAGAAGACCGTACCCAAAAGTGGATTGTTAGAATCGAAGAATTCACTTTCCTCCATGATGTTTAGTTCGGTGATCGCCCAGTCCATGGCAAAACAAGGCGGGACAGGCATCGCGGAAATGATCTATAAGTCGTTAAGCGGTGGTGCGGAATTGCCAAAATCACTCTCCGGCACCGGTTCATCCACAGACTATTCAATTCAAGCCATTCGTTCATCCTTAACATCGGTGGAGCCATGACAGACGAATATTATTTCGATCAGGATTTGTTCGATCCCCTGGTAAATCTCCTTGAAACGGAAGCCATGCTTTACGGTGACCTTGTCAAAGTTATCGAAAAAAAGCAAAGCAATATCATTCGGGGTGACCTGAACTCATTAAGAGATACAGTTGCTGAAGAACAACGTCTACTGCAACAAGCCAAAGCATCAGAATCAACAAGACAGGAATTGGTTCGGGTCGTTGCAGAAGCCAAAAGCCTGACAAAGAAAAAATCCAGTCTGGTTGATATCATCAATGCGGCGCCTGAACCGTACGCTACCCAGCTTCGCCATTTGCGAAAACAGATTCATGCGGAGATAAATGCGATGGTTACTACGAATAAGGAAAATGATCTGTTAATTAATACTTCCCTTAATCATATCCGGGGATTGATTCAGCTCTTTCTCAAGGTTAATGATGATGCACCGTCTACCTATACCCCCAATGGAACTATGGACGGCCGGGAAATTGCCAACCAGGTAGTAGACTACAGGATCTGATATGGGTATTGCAGATATCGCGAATATTGCTCGTCAATCCATGCTGAATTATCAATCAGCACTGAATACAACCTCCGAAAATATAGCCAATGTGAACACTGACGGATATAAACGTCGTCGCATTGACCTGACCAAGTACACGGTTGGATACAGCACAATGAACGGCGGTCTCACTTCAAGCAATGTACTTCGGATGCGTCAAAAATTTGTCGAAGATCAATTGTATATGGAAAATGAGCGATCCGGACAATATTCCATGGATGAACAGATTTTATCCCGGGTTGAAAATATCATGGGAACGGCTTCGGATAACGGACTCTCCGATCTACTCGACCAATTCTGGAACAGTTGGGAGGATCTATCAAATAACCCGGAATCTCAGTCCATGAGAACGGTTATACGAAACAAGGCCATATCTGTAGCCACCTGGTTCAATCGTGTACATAGTGATATCAAAACACTTAAAACCCAGGTTCGTGGAGAAGTCCAGGATACCGTACAGCAAGCCAATCAGTATCTGAATCAGATTGCCGAGCTGAACAAATCGATTCAAAGCAACCAAGACAATGATTTGTTGGATCAGAGGGACATATTATTAGACAGCCTGTCTTCACTGATGAACATTGATATCCTGGAGAAAGACGATGGCACTGTCACCATCTCTACCAATGGACAAATGCTGGTTTCCGGGACATCAGCCTACATGCTCAATACGTCGGTTCAAACTACCGAGGGAAAAACCAAAGTCCAAATTGCACGAACCGTGGGGAACCGGGTTTTGAATATTACTTCGGGAAAACTGGGGAGTCAGGTCAAGAATCATAACGACCGTATTAATGGTTATTTGGATGATCTGAACACATTGGCTTCCAGCCTGGCGACCATCGTGAACAGTGTGCATAAAACCGGTTACGACCAGAATGGAAACACCGGAATCAATTTCTTTGAAGCCGGAATTACCAACGCCGGTGATTTTGCAGTTTCATCCGACATACTAAACAACGCCTCGTTGATTGCCTCCGCTTCAGTTACGGATGATCCTGGAAACAATGATATTGCCAGCCGGATTGCCGCATTGCGGGACAATACAAGCATGCCCGGGTCGGTGACATTAGGGGAATTCTATAACATTCTGCAGGGCAAGGTCGGACAAGACCTCCAAAACGCCCAGTTTTCGAATAGCAATCAGACCAAAATCGTCGACAGCCTCAAAAATCAAATGGAAGCCACTTCCGGTGTCTCCATCGATGAAGAAATGACCAATTTGCTTCAGTTTCAACAGGGCTATCAGGCGGCGGCCAAACTGGTAAATACGGTCAGTGATTTCGCTCAAACAATTATGAACATGGTCTAATCAGGAAGTTAAAGGACGAAGGAGAAATATATGCGAGTTACACAATCCATGATTACGCGGAGTTTGTTGCAAAGCATTAACCAGCTTCGTCAATCAATGGGTACTATCCAAACCTCATTATCAACAGGGAAAAAAGTCAGCAAACCCAGTGATGATCCACAGGCCTATCTCCAAGGCACACGATTTAAACTGGCTATTTCGCGCAATGAGCAGTACTTGAAAAATATTGACAGTGCCCGGTCATGGATCGACGAGAGCCTTGGTGGGTTAGACGATCTGCAAAACTTTGTTATGTCTGCCAAAGAAGCCGCAATTCAGGGGGCGGATATTACCAATTCAGGAACCCGATCCGCTCTGGCCAACAACGTTGACCAGATTATTGACGGCGTTGTTTCTACCGTGAATAAATCGTATCTGGATCGCAATGTTTATTCCGGTTCCCTGACACAGGATGTCACACCCTTCGAATATGATGGTTCTACAATTACATACAATGGGAATTCCGGTTCAATGACAAGACAAATAGGTGAATCATTGAGTGTGGAGATCAACGTGACCGGGACTCAACTCGAAAACACCGGTTGCTTTGATGCTTTGATTAACCTTCGGGATGCGTTGAGCAGCGATGATACCGACGCGATTCAAACAGCTATATCGGATCTCAGCGCAAGCGCCGAAAATCTCAGCGGCATTTCCACGGCCCTGGGTTCCATTACCAATCAACTGGACCTTTCCCAACAACACCTTGAAGCGGCAAACGTAAACCTCAACAGCTATCTTTCCAAGATACAGGATACGGATGTTGCTGAAGCTATCACCGAATACAATAACCAGCAGATTGCCTATCAGGCCGCGCTCATGACGACTTCACAGGCAATGCAGCTTAACATTATGGATTACTTGAAATGACCCAATCCGGCCAACTCCCCACCACAGCGAACAGCAATCACGACTCTGATTGCATTCCTCAACTCAGCTGGGATTTCGACGTAGAGATCAAAACCAAGGCGCATTTTCGGTACGGTCTGCCGGGGTTTGAACATCTAAGCTCATTCTATATCGTGAATGTCAAAGATTTCCCGCCATTCCACATTCTTGTCGCCGAAGAAGAACCGCGGGTCAATCTTCTGATCATCCATACACAATTACTCTCGATTTATCGAAACGTGGATATCCCCGAATCGGAGCTAAAGAAAATCGGCACAGCCGATAAAAATGATGTGGATATCTATGTGGTGGTGAAAGTCGATCAGGAACAGAACATTTTAACGGTGAATCTCCGGGCGCCGATCTTGATTAACAAAAATTCGAACAGTGCTTACCAAGCCATACTGGATCGGAAAGATCTTTCTGTAGAATATCCACTTGTACCGGCTTAATCGGAAGGAGTCCAAATGCTAATTTTGACACGGAAGTCAGGTGAACGTATACGGATCGGGAATGATATCCTGATCCAACCCATGAAAACCGCAAAAGGAAAAGTCAAAATCGGGATAACCGCACCCGAGAACATCCCAATTTATCGGGAAGAAATTTATCTCCAAATCCAATCTGAGAATAAAGAAGCAACTTTGGATAAAGATGTAAATCTTTCCCTGTTAGAACAATTTTCCGACGCTGGTCGGTTGGAAGAATAACCCAATAAAAAGCGAGGAACGCATGAAATCAAATATTGAGTTAGCCGACACCTTTTTAAGTAACCAAAACTACATCATGGCAAAGGAGCTGTACGATCGTGCCTATCATGAAGACACGGATTCAGCCGGATTATTTGGGATGGCGCTTTGTGCTTTCCACGAAGGAAATCCGGTGGAGTGTCTGGACAAATTAAATCAACTCCTGGAACGGGATCCGGACCACGCCGCTGCATTCAATCTTTCCGGAATGGTGGCCACAAATAGCGGCGATCTCGATGGTGCGGAAAAGTTATTTATCACTGCCATTCAAAAGAATCCGGAAATGATCGAAGCTCAGCGAAATTATGGCGAAGTACTGATCGCAAAGGAAGATTATGAAAATGGTGTGAAAGTGCTGGATGCAATCCTGAAAAAACATCCGGATGATATTCCCACACTTCTCACAATGTCAGAATTGAGTTTGGAAGCCGGGATGGAAAAGGAAGCTCTGCTTTATCTAAACCAAGTGTTCGACTTGGAGCCGGATAATTTGACGGCAACGGAATTATTGAGCCGAGTGGAGCGCAAAATACTTCAACCCTGATCAATCGCAAAAAAATATCCAGGAGGGATAATGTCAAAGGATTTGAACATTTTGGTCACAGGAGGTGCCGGTTATCTCGGTTCGATTTTGTGCGAACACCTATTGAATCAGGGTTATCGGGTTACAATTCTGGACAATCTTTTTTACGGTCAAGCTCAACTCAATCACCTCTGCGCCAATCCCAATTTCGATTTTATTGTCGGGGATGCACGGGATGAGTCGGCGCTCAAACCTTTATTAAAAGAGGCGGATGTTATTATTCCGTTGGCGGCGGTTGTCGGTGCGCCGGCATGCGAAAAAGATCCCGGGTATGCTAAGGCTGTAAACCTGGAAGCTATCCGAATGATGAATGTTATGCGTAGTCCGGATCAATTCGTGATTTATCCCACTACCAATAGCGGTTACGGGACGAAATCAGGAAAAGTTTATTGTACGGAAGACACACCGCTGGAACCCATCTCACTTTACGGCCAAACCAAAGTGGAGGCCGAAAAACTTTTGTTGGATAGCCCCAACACCATCGCGTTGCGATTGGCGACGATTTTTGGGATGTCCCCCAGGATGCGGATGGACCTGTTGGTTAATCATTTTGTCTACACTGCCCTTACCGACGGTTATATCATTTTATTCGAAAAAGATTTCAAACGGAATTACGTCCATATTCGGGACGTGGCCGATTGTTTTTTGCATTGTCTGGACCATTTTGATGCCATGGCCGGTAAGCCGTATAACGTCGGACTGAATGAAGCCAATCTTTCCAAGGAGGAACTGGCATTAAAGATTAAAGAATTTGTTCCCGGTTTCCATATCCATTGTTCGGAAATCGGTCACGATCCGGATCAGCGGAACTACATCGTGTCAAATGATCGGCTTAAAAAAGCCGGATTCGAAGCCAAACGGACCCTGGACGAAGGGATTCCTGAGTTGATAAAAGGGTACCGTATGATTGGAAGGCATCCTTTCAAAAATATCTGAAGGAGACGACCATGAATCCACCTCTTAGCATTCGCAATCGCATTACCCCGGTCATCCTGGCCGGTGGATTAGGAACACGGTTACGTTCGGTTCTTCCGGACCAGCCAAAGCCATTAGCGCCGGTGCTGGGTAAACCCTTTTTGTCGCTGCTTTTGGACCAGTTGGTATTCTTTGGTTTCGAACGAGTTTTATTGTGTGTGGGATACAAAGCGGAGCAAATCATCGAACTTTTCGGAACCCGTTACAAGACCCTCGCAATTGACTATTCCATTGAATCCAAGCCGCTGGGAACCGGCGGTGCGATACTTCCGGCCATTCAGCATGTTCAATCCGACTATTTACTCATCATGAATGGCGATTCATTCATCCAATATGATTTGATGTCCTTTTACACTCATTTGAGAACCCATGATGCCCGCGGTGCGATTTTGGTTTCCTATCGCAATGAATCCGGTGTTTTCGGTCATGTTGAGTTTGGCAGGGACGGTGAAATCAAACGGTTTTCCGAAAAGCAGGCTACCGGCCCTGGCTGGGTCAATGCAGGTGTCTATCTTCTGTCCAAATCCTGGTTTGATCAATATCGGAGCGGGGAAAACTATTCTATGGAGAAAGATTTCTTCCCGGATTGGGTCGGTCGGGATTTTTACGCCTACACAAATGCATCATCTTTCATTGATATCGGTACACCGGTTGCTTACGCCAACAGTGCTCAATTCTTTGCAGCCGATAAGAAGGGAAGCCAATTATGATTATTAGTCGAACGCCTTACCGGATTTCCTTTCTTGGCGGCGGAACCGACTACCCGGATTGGTATCTGAATCATGGCGGTGCGGTTCTCTCCACAACGATAGACAAATTTTGTTACATCATGTGCCGCAACCTGCCTCCGTTTTTTGAACACAAATATGCCATTCGTTATTCAAAGATTGAGAACTGTACTTCCCTGGATGAAATCAAGCATCCCACTGCGCGGGAAGCCCTGAAATATCTTGATATTCACGATGGCGTGGAAATCAATCATGATGGTGATCTCCCGGCACGCAGCGGAATGGGTTCCAGTTCATCCTTTACGGTGGGACTTTTGAACGCGTTGTATGCGCTCAAGGGTATCATGCCCAATAAAATGCAACTCGCCAAAGAGGCGATCGCCATCGAACAAGACAAAGTAAAAGATACAGTCGGTTCTCAGGATCAGATGGCTGCTGCATTTGGAGGATTAAATCACATCCAATTTTTGCAAAATGGAGAGATCATTGTTAATCCTATGATTATACCTAATGACCGGATAACCGAATTCAATGACAATTTCATGTTGTTCTATACCGGCATAATGCGGACCGCTTCAAACGTGGCAGAAAGTTATGTTTCCAATATCAACGATCGTAAACGGCAAATGCGGATCATGTATGATTTGGTGAGTGAAGGGATGTCGATTTTGAGTAGCGGCCAGGATTTGGCGGAATTTGGGAATCTTCTGCACGAAGCCTGGCAAGTGAAGCGATCCTTCAGTTCCCTCATCAGCAACCCGGTTGTGGATGAAATCTACGAACAGGCCCGGAAAGCCGGTGCCTTGGGCGGAAAACTCTCCGGTGCCGGCGGCGGTGGATTTATGCTGTTGTTCGTTCCGAAGGAAGCGCAGACAGCGGTCCGGCAAAAGCTGAAATCCCTGATTCATGTACCATTCAAATTCGAATTCAACGGCAGCCAGGTTGTATTCTACGATCCAAACATTGATTACCACCCGGTCAACGGAGAAGCTTTTCATAAACCGAAAAAAGCATTCCGGGAATTGAGTGTTATGGCAGGCTATCGTGACGAATTTGCCCGTGGGAATCCAAAACCAACCGGCACCAAAGTATCTGCTCATACGGTGAGAAATTAATTGATGGCCCAGGATATCCAATCCCCGGTTAGAACTTTCTCCGCTTTGGAACAAAAGAGCAGGAGAATCAGTGCCACATGTGTTCAGATGGCTCATGATGCACATGAAAGTCATTTGAAGGGTGCGTTGAGCTGTGTGGATATCCTGGTGATACTTTTTAACCGCATCCTGCGTTACGATCCTGATCATTTTCAATCTCCCCAACGGGATCGCTTTATTTTCAGCAAAGGTCACGCGGCTTCCGCGCTGTATGCGACGCTGGCTGAATTCGGGATAATTCCCGTGGAAACACTTAAGACCTATGCGCAATCCATGTCGCCGCTTCCCAGCCATCCATGCAGTCACATGCTGAAAGCGCTGGACTGGTCTTCGGGCAGTCTTGGACACGGATTGGGAGCTGGCTCAGGGATGGCTTATGGTTTGAAGCTTCGAAAGTCCGATTCCCGGGTTTATGTGCTAATGAGCGATGGAGAATGCAACGAAGGCAGTACTTGGGAAGCAGTTCAATTTGCTAAAGCCAATCATCTGGACAATCTGATAGCTGTCGTTGATTATAATGGAAGTCAGTCTATCGGATACACCGGAGATTTGATGGGATCGACCAATTTGGCAGATAAATTTGCTGCATTTGGGTGGACAGTATCCGAATGTGACGGTCATTCGCATACGGAATTGGAAATGGCACTGAATCCGGACGCATTTATAAAGGGAAATCCTTCGGTTGTTATTGCCCGCACCAATCCGGCTCACTATACGGACATCATTGGTGATCAGATTTTGTGGCACTACCGGTCGCCATCCGAAGAAGAGGTGGAACGGGCACTGAGTCAGCTTCAGACCTTGCCATTGGGAGAGGATGACTGAATGCGACGCGCATTTGCAGATACATTGTATCAAAGCGCCAAAGCCGACGAACGGGTCGTCATGATGACAGGCGATCTTGGATTCCAACTTTTTGATGATTTCGATCGTGATTTCCCGGGTCGGTTTATTAATACCGGCGTTGCCGAAGCGCAACTCATGTCAGCTGCAGCCGGACTGGCGGCCGAAGGTTTTAAACCGATCGTTTATTCGATCGCATCTTTTGCCACGGCCAGACCTTTCGAACAAATCCGCTATTGCATTGGTTATCCGCAGCTCCCGGTTGTTATTGTTGGAGCAGGACGCGGTCTGCTTTACGGACCCAGTGGTGTTTCGCATCATGCGATGGATGATATTGCTCTGATGACGGCAGTACCGGGCATGACGGTTGTGATCCCCGGAGATAAAACCGAACTGGCGGCTTTGATGCCTCAACTACTGAAATTGGATTCACCATCGTATATGACTGTTGGCCGCTATGGCGAACCCACTTATCCGGGCGATGAAAATATTCTACTAGGACGATTCCGAAAACTTCGGGACGGTAAGAAAGTATCGGTGTTCAGCACCGGTGAAATTGCCGTGGAAATTGTAAAAGCTCTGGATGCGCTAAACCAGAACGGGATTTTCCCATCGGCTTACCAGGTGCATACGATAAAACCATTGGACATGGACCGACTTCATTCGGAAGCCAAAACCTCCCATACCTTTGTTATTGTAGACGAACATTTGCCTCAAGGCGGACTCTGGAGCGCCATCGCCCGGTGGAAAGCGGAAACTAACGCAAACGTTCGCTTGGTGCGCGTAGGTCCGCCGGATGCTTTTTTCCTGGGGAACAAACGACGAGACGAATATCGCCGGGACTACGGGATGGATGCAACCGCTCTCACGGCAACGATCACTGAATTGTGGATTGGCCATGAGGGATAAACGCATCTTAGTCACCGGCGGAAGCGGACTCTTGGGAACCGGTCTGAAACAAATTACCGACGAATTTCCGGGGCGAGATTTCCGTTTTATCAGTTCCAAAGATTGCGATCTGACACAGTATGAACCGACGCAGGAACTCATTCGGTTGTATAAGCCGGATGCCGTCATGCACTACGCAGCCAAAAGCGGTGGGATTAAGTACAGCCAGGATTATCCGGCGACTTTGCTGCGGGACAATGTGTTACTCAATCTGAATGTTCTGGATGCAGCCCATGAAGCGGGTGTAAAAAAGGTCGTTCTCTGTCTGTCGGTTGGAATGTATCCGGTCGAAGCGCCGATTCCACTGAATGAAGACAGTATTCACGACGGGAATCCACATCCGAATAATGCCAGTTATGCTTTTGCCAAGCGATTGTTGGATCCGGCCATTCGTGCCTATCGGCGGCAATATGGGATGAATGTGATCGGTTTTGTACCCAATGGGATTTTCGGCGAAAACATGAATTACAACCAGAGCGAATCCATAATGCTGGCGGCCCTGATCCGTCGATTTTATGAGAAAAAAGATTCCGCTGAAAAATTAGAAGTCTGGGGTGACGGTACACCGCTACGGGAATACACCTATTCCAGGGATTTGGCTCGTGCCAGCATGTGGTGCCTGGATCATTACGACGATGAACAGTTCCTCAATATCGGTTCTACTGAAGAACATTCGATCCATGAAATGGCAGAGAGTATTTGCACTCATTTAGAGATCGATTCTGATCGTTTGTGGTTCAATACAGAGAAACCGAATGGAATCCATCGGCGCAGCACTGACAATTCCCGTTTTCTGGAATTGTCCAATTTTCAATACACTGATTTTGACGAGGCTTTAGGAAACACCATCAACTGGTTTATAGAACATTATCAAAGCGGGGAGGGTATTCGATTATGAAACGCCGACCCTTTGGTTCATTGCCATTTGAAACGTCAGTAATTGGATTTGGCACGTGGGGATTAGCAGGCGATGCTTATGGTCCGACCCATGATGAAGAATCTGTCAAAGCTTTACAGACCGCGTTTACGAAAGGGATCAATTTCTTCGATACAGCCGATCTGTACGGGAACGGTCACAGTGAACAACTATTACGGAAAGCGCTGGGTTCAGTTCGTGAAGAGATCATTATCGCCACGAAGGGCGGGACGCTGCCACATTCCGGATTTTATATGCCTCAGGACTTTTCAAAGGAATATCTGGAACGTGCATTGCACCTGAGCCTGCGCCGCTTAGGTACGGAAACAATTGATGTTTACCAATTGCACAGTCCGCCGCTTGAAGAATTGGACCCGGAGGCTATAGCCGAATTTGCGGAACAAAGCATTAAAGCGGGAAAAATCCGTGCTTTCGGGATTTCGTTTAGGACACCTCCGGATGCAATGAACTTTTTGGACCTTTTCCTGCCCGATGCAATTCAGGTGAATTTTAATTTGATCGATCAACGAGCAGTTCAGACCGGCCTTTTCGATCTTTGTTTGGAAAAGGGTATTGCGGTAATTGTGAGAACACCGCTCTGTTTTGGATTTTTAACCGGGAAATACAAAGGAGAGGAAAAGTTTGAAGCTCCGGATCATCGTGCGAATTGGCCTCAGGATCAAATCCGAAGATGGGCACGAGCACCAAAATTATTTGCATCCCTAAACAAAAACACGACCCGGTCGATACCTCAATTGGCTTTGCAGTACTGTTATTTTCATCGGGCAGTATCGACGGTGATCCCCGGAATGATGACGCGAAAGGAAGTACTGGAAAATGTGCGAACGGTGGAGTTACCCGGATTGACACTCGAAGAAGTGGAGCAAATCGAATCCATCTATCAAAAGAATACTTTTTTTGATCGTTCAATCAAACCGAAAGCATTGGAAGCTGAAAAACAGAAATCCGCATCATGAATCGTCTGTCCAACCAACCACCAAACACAAGTTTATCTATGAGTCGTCGAATTACAGTAGAAGATTTTTGTCAAATCTGGGGCATCGAACCTGATTTGCTTAATCCAACCGTTCAAAAACAATTGGCAGAAACAAATTTACAATACTCCATTCCTTCTAAATCGTACCGTGACAGCCACATCAGGACGGTATTGGAGCGCGTGGATGGTTTTTTGAAAAAACGATCTACAGCGGAGAATACGGTGGCTTTCCATGAGGGTTGGGCTGAGAATTTGGCATTATGCCATGAATCCGGTGTATCAAATGAAAATCTGAAACCCAAATACCTCCGACCTTACTCTCTGGTTCGCGGTCAAGGTGACTACATTTGTCCGGATGATCCGCGCCTTCTTGATAACCTCTATGCTATGTTTGTCGTGCAATCGGCCTGGTTGTATTTCAATCAAGTACAGGCGATATATGAATTTGGTTGTGGAACCGGACAGTATCTTTATCGGATTTCCGAACTTTTTCCCCAGACAAAAATGGTTGGTTTGGATTGGGTGGAATCCTCACAGGACATTATGGACTTAATCCACGTTGAAAAACCCAATATCAGCGGACGGAAATTCGATATGTTTCATCCGGATACTGATTACCAAATGGAAAAAGAATCAGCAATATTGACGGTGGGCGCTCTGGAACAACTGGGCGAAAGACACGAAGCTTTTTTGGAGTATATCCTGTCTCAATCACCAAAGATCGTCGTTCATCATGAACCTGTTGAAGAATTTTATGATGACGCGATTCTCTACGACTATCTGGCTCACCGCTTTCATCAAAAACGAGGCTATTTAGCGAATTATTTAACCAAACTCCGGGAATTGGAGCAGGAAGGCCGTATTCACATCCTTCATTGCGCTCGCGTGCCATACGGAGATCCATTTCATGAATCCGGGTCGTTGATTGCCTGGACCCCAGCATAAGGAATTGAAAATGCTTGTCGAAGCCACTTCATTAGAGAACGTAAAAAAAATTACTCCGCCCACGATTTTTAACGATCACCGCGGATCCTATATAGAATTATACAACTACAAATTGTATAAGGAAAATGGGATCGATACTGACTTTGTTCAGGACGATATTTCAGTCTCAAAAAAGAACGTGCTTAGGGGCATCCACGGAGACCCCGTTACTACAAAATTAATATCCTGTTTGTTGGGTGAAATTTACCTGGTGATTGTAAATAATGATCCCGAAACAGAGCAATACTGTAAATGGGAAGCTTTTACAATCTCCGAAGAAAATCACTACCAAATCCTGGTTCCACCCAATTTCGGAGTGGCGCACCTGGTGATGTCCGAAAAAGCGATCTTTCATTACAAACAATCCACTTACTACTCAAGAACCAACCAATTTACCCTGAAATGGGACGATCCCGTTTTGGGAATCGACTGGCCGATCAAGGATCCAATATTATCCAGCCGCGATCTGGAGGCAATCGATTAAAGCGATGA
>CAZJWP010000005.1:46274-53472 GCA_964549745.1 uncultured bacterium
ATTGCAGTGGATGAACAGGATGTGGAATCGTTGAATGCGGATTACGGAACGCCGACTTTTTGGTGGTGCGGTCTTTCCATTCCCGAACGCTTAATCAGTCCATCCATTCAACCGCACAGTACCGAACCGGCCAGATTTTTCGGTACACCGTATGGTTCCCGGCAGAAATGGCTGGATCACCCTGAATTAAAACATTTAATAACCGTTGGAAAATCTCTTGAGAATGAAACGCCATTTCCCCAGAAATATGACCAGTTAATGGCTTTCGTTAAATCATACCTGGAAACAAATCAGGTGATGAATAATACGGTTTTTGATAAAATTATAAACGGAATTCGATCCATCCGAAAAACCACCTACCCCATCTGGTTGAAATCGTTAAGCCGTGGTCCGGCCGTTGTAAACCTGCCGCAATTTGCGCATGCTTATGCCAGTCGCGTAAAGCAAGGATTGGCAATTGGACGGCCGGTTCTTTCCTGGAGAATTCCCAACCGTCCATTGACAGAGAAACTGTTTCAGCACGAACAGGACATTCTTTTATTTGACGAACATTCACCGGAAGAATTAGCCGGTCTCATCCGGAAAGTTCAAAATGACAAAGATTTTTATTCCTGGATTGCACAGAACGGACTTGAACGGCTCAGGACATATCATACAACGGAGAAATTTGTCCGGGAAGTGCAGCAATGGATTAAAACAGGGGAAGCGCCGGATTATGGTATCCAACTCACGAGAAACGCGAAACCAACGACAAGCGCGATTCCAAACATCGTTTCACCATCGGTAAACGGGAATGGTTCGATGAATGGAAAAGCAAAAACTCCTGAAGCTGCCTATATCCATGTTCCCAAAACCGGCGGTACATATCTGGCTCAACTGGAAGGAGATCAAAATCCGGTTATTGCACCGGTGAAATATTTAGGGCATTCCTTTGTAGCTGATCGCTCCGATGTTCTCAATCCGATCGACGATATTCCCGGTCGTGACTTCAATCGCATCGTATTGCGAAGCGATCTTGAGAATAAGCTGGTATTCTCAACGGTGCGGAACCTCTTTGATTGGTTCGTGAGCTATTATTTCCACGCCGGAGGTTTGAATCCGAAATATCGTGATCCGGACCATTATGATTATGAGGCAGCGAACCGTGGATTTGATTATTTGATCAAAACCATTGCGCACCGAGACAATTTATGGCCGAACCGTAAGTTCATTTATTACCAGCTTTTCTCCAACGAAGGCGAATTTCTCCCCGATTGGGTAAACCGTACTCACACACTGGATACGGACCTGGATCACTTCGCTAAAACTTTTGGATTGACATACTGCCCACGGGAAGTACAACGTATCGGGCGCAATGGCAGTGAAAAAGACTACCGGACTTATTTTACGGATGAACTGGTCGAATTGGTGAAAACGACCTGGAAGCGCGAATTGGATCTTTATGGTTTCGGTTTTGACAAAATTGAAACGGGAGACGCCCTCATCGGGCGGGAAGTGGATGCGGTCACAAAGAATCGATTTAAGTACAGTTTCCACAATGATCTGTTAACGGTCGATCACAAAGTTGTGAAACCGGGGACCACACTGAATGTCCAAAACACATTTCAGGAATTGGTCAACCTTGGACTCCACAAAGAAGGTCAGCCGCTGAAACTTCATCTGGGTTGTGGTGAAGAACATTTCGATGGATACGTCAACATCGATTATCCGCCGGAAGGTCACAATGTCATGGATGTGAAAGCTGACTATTGTGCCGACGTGACGCGGCTTGATTTCCCCGATCATTCCGTGGATGAAATTCGTTTGCACCACGTCTTTGAGCATTTTCCCCGGGTGACAGCTTTGGCCCTGTTGATTCGCTGGCAGCAATGGCTAAAGGTTGGGGCTCAGATTTACATCGAAACCCCGGACATCGAAGGCTGTGCCAAAACTCTGCTGTCCACTGATAAATGGACGGTAAAAACCGGGATCATTCGTCATCTAACAGGTGACCAGACTGCATTTTGGGGCTATCACATCGAGCAATGGTTCCCGGAACGATTTGAACGAACTTTTTCACGGATGGGATTTGGAGAGATTCAGTCAAAATCCGTGATGTGGAGCCAGGAGCCTTATCTTTCCAATGTGCATGTGATTGCCCGGAAAATGAAAGATATTCCGGTGAACGAATTGTTAAAGATCGCCGATCAAATTTTATGGGAAAGCACGGTTTCTCCGGCGGAAGAACCTTCACATTCAGTTTGGCGTCAACAATTGCGGAAGATCGTAGTTGAAGGCGGTTCGGTGGCCACACCGTTTTTAAATGCCGGGCAGGAGGCGTTGGAATTCTCACAGGAAAAAGTTGATATTTCAGAGGATGAAACCCTGAACATTGGGATCAAGTACTACGGTCACGATTCAGCCATCTTCACGATCGACCTCAAAAATCACGATCAATTTGGCCTGGCCACAGAGCGAGTCACACGATACAAGCACGATACCCTATTTCCAATCCCGGCGATCGAACGATTTATTGACTACAAAAACATCGAACCGGACAAGATAAAGCGTATTCGGCTGGGCAGTTGTTTTGAGTGTCAGGGCACAGAAGAACTCCCGATCAATGTGTACGAACAGAATCGCCTGGAACGGGAAATATTCGATGCTCCGTATGTCAAAGACTTTGAGCGCAAATTAATAGACTTCGGTGCGAAGTCGATTGACGAAAAACTGACGATACTCTCAACGTCTGCCGGACGGAAATACCGGGCATATACAGAGGATCAGCGGTTGATTTCACTGGATGAGCATTACCTAAATCACCTGGGCAGGCTTTTCCCAAATGCAAAAATCGAATTGCATCATTTTGATCACGAATATTGCCATGCAGTCTCCGCTTATTATTCGTCGCCGTTTGAGGATGCGCTGGTTTTCGCCTTTGACGGGTATGGCGACGAACGGTATTTCTCCCGGGTTTATAAAGTTGAGAAGGGACAGTTCGAAGAAATCGGCTATGCAAGAGCGGATGTTCGGACCCTTATTTTCCGCTCCCAAACCGGCCGGGTGGAACACGAATGCTCCATTGGCGGACTGTATTCATATTTCACGAACGTACTGGGATTTAGGCCGGATTCCGATGAAGGAAAAGTGGAAGCGTTGGCGGCGTACGGGAAATGGGATAACGAACTCTACCACAAGCTTTCTACAATGGCGAGAGTAGAGTCTGACGGTACGATCGCGATTGATCACAAACGACTTGAGCAGGAACTGAGTCTGGAGGTAATGAGCCATTATCTTGCAGCGATGAAAAAAGAAGATATGGCTGCGGCGATCCAGAAATTCCTGGAAGATATTCTCTTAGCCTATGTCGGTTATTATGTAGAGAAAACAGGTACACGAAAAATTTGTCTGAGCGGCGGCGTCGCGGCGAATGTCATTGCCAACTTGCGGATTTTTGATTCGCTGGTGGATGAAATGTTTATTGTCCCCGCCATGGCCGATGACGGGGCAGCTCAGGGAGCGGCAATTCTCACACTATTGGAAAACGGAAATAACTACGATTCGCTAAAATGGTTGAAATCCCAGGAAATGCCTTATTGGGGAACATCTTATTCGAAAGACGAAGTGGCAAAGGTTTTGGACGAGTTTTCGGACGAAATCAACGCTGCTGACTACGCATCCGATTGGCCGGAACAGGTCGCGGAGGCGATTATCAAAGGAGAAGTGGGTGCGATTTATCATGGCCGGATGGAATGGGGACCCCGGGCCCTTGGGAATCGAAGCATCGTGGCGGATGTTCGGAATCCCGAAATTCAAAATGTGATCAATAAAAGCATTAAAAATCGCCCATGGTTTCAACCGTTCTGTCCGTCGATTCTGGAAGAAGAACGTGATCGGTTGTTCGAAAAAGCCTACACGAATAAACATATGACCACTGCCTTTGTGATGAAGCCGGAACATCGGGAAGCACTTCCCGGAGCCATTCATGTGGACGGAACTGCTCGCGCTCAGTTCGTAACCATGGACGACAATCCCAATTATTACCGGTTGATTAAAAAAGTGAAAGAAATGACCGGGTACGGCATCATTCTGAACACGTCCTTTAATAAGCACGGACGAACGATTGTGGAAAGCCCAAAGGATGCGATCCGTGATTTTCTGGATACGGGGATGGATTTCCTGGTTTTGGAAGGATTTGTTTGCCGGGCGATAAAAAAGACTGCTGAAACAACGGAAAAAGAGGATGTTCACAAAATAGCAGTGGAGACATGAAGAGTAAGATCATAACCGTCATTTTCAGCTATAACCGCGCCTTTCAGGTCGATGGCGTTTTGCGATCGTTATTGCGCCACGGGAAAGATATTCAAGACACTCCAATTAAAGTGATCTATAAAGCCGATCCTAAACACAAATCCAGTTACAAAATATTGCGGAAAGATTACTCGGATAAACCCTGGATTCGGTTTGTCGAAGAGACGGATTTTCATCATAATTTGTTGGATGCGCTGGATGGATATGATTCGGTGTTTTTCCTGGTGGATGATAACATCTTTGTCCGGGATTTTTCGTTAACGGAATTATTATCATTCCTTGAAAACCAGCCAAAAGTATTGGGGGTTTCTCTTCGTTTGGGGAAGAATACCACTTATTGCTACACCTTGAATAAAAACCAGCATTTACCGGTTTTTTCTCAGATTAAACCGCAACCGTATTATCGATTTACCTGGGTTGGTGCTGATAGCGATTTCGGTTATCCGCTGGAGATATCCAGTTCCATATTCAGGGTGAAAGACATCTTACCTTTGTGCGTGCATCAGGCAGTCCGCAATCCAAACGAACTGGAATCTCATTTAGCCGGATGTGCACCCATGTTTCAAAAAACGGCACCTGATTTAATCTGCCCTGAAACTTCACTGACGTTTTGTGCACCGGTTAATGTGGTTCAGTCTTTCGCTCCGGATAACCGGGCAGGAGAAAGTCATTCTTACCAGACAGAAGATTTAAGAGCAAAATTTGAAAAAGGAAAACGGCTGGACATAAATAGATATGACGGATTTACTCCCGATGCATGTCATCAGGAAATTCCGCTTTGGTTCAAAAATATTAAGGGTAATCCCGACATGAATTCAGCGGTGACGGTTGAGAACTTCCCGCTTCGCCGTGAGATCCGGAATTTGATGGAGGTGGTCCTGGAAAAAGACGGGATTGAGATTTCCGAAAATCCCGAATTGCATACGCTATTTTATACCTGGAATTATAATTTTATCGAACGGGATTCCATATTAGCTGTAGCATTAAAACTACATGATCTTAAAGCGGAAAACGGGTTATCAACGTTAGAATCAATTTTGTCGGATCAACACCAGGATTGGCGTTTCTCAGCGTTTATGGAAGACAACTGGGAGTTGATCGGGAAATCGCTCAAACCCCGACAATCAAATTCGATTTTGCTTTCTGTTATTATGCCTGTATACAATGGCGAGAAGTTCTTAAAGAAATCCCTGGAAAGTGTTTTAGAACAAACATTTAAAGATTTTGAACTGATAATTATTGATGACGGTTCAACGGACAGTACAGTGGAGATCATTGAATCATTTGATGATCCCCGAATCAAGTTGATACAAAATGATGAAAATTCAGGGATTGTTTTCAGTCTTAACCGTGGTCTGGCGTTAGCAGAGGGTCAATACATTGCCCGGGCGGATGCGGACGACCTTTTGATGCCGGAACGTTTAAAGCAGCAAATCGAATTTCTTGAGTCACATCCAGAAATGGGTCTGTATGGATCATCCATGATACTGATCGATGAAAACGGAAATGAGATTGGGGAGGAAATCGTCCCTGTTAAGGAAGGTCAGATAGTCCGACGGTTAATCGTCAGCAGCTCGTTTGTGCATCCGTCGGTTGTGTTCCGTTCCGATCTGGTCAAAGGTTTAGGCGGTTATTTACCAGACCGTCCACACGCGGAAGATTATGATCTTTGGTGTCGAATAGCGTTGAATTCAAATACCGGAATGGAGAACGCAGATTGTTCACTGATTCGATATCGCGTAAACGATCAAAGCGTCAGCGTTAAACATAATAACCTACAGGAAGAATCAGCGCTGAAAACCGGACGAGAATTTTTATACAATAAAACCGGAATAAAACTCTCAAGTGATAGCTATAAAGCGCTGTCATTCAGTTGGTTAGGAAAAACGATAAACATTAATCCGGATGTGATACAAGAGTGGATTCCGGTTTTGAAGTGGGTTGCGCAGACACCGTTGATCCAGCCGCGTTGGGAAGCATTTTTCAAGGATCTGAACACAGTGCAAAAGCAACTGAAACCCCAATCCAAGACGGAAACAGAAACAGAAAGCGATTTATCCAGCCCCATGGATCACAACGATTTTAAAGTTGTAGCGATAATGGCGGCTTATAATGAAGGGGATGTGATATACCATGTGATCAAGGATTTGGTGGAACAGGGGATTCTGGTCTATTTCATCGATCATCATTCCACGGATAATACCGTGGCTGAAGTTTCGAAATTCCTGGGTAAAGGGATACTCAATATTGAAACATTTCCAGAAGATTCAGGTTTCGACTTGCCGGATGATGTCTATGCTTGGCGCTATATTCTTAAACGTAAGGAAAATATTGTCAAAGAGTTGGGTCCGGGCTGGTATATGCATATCGATGCCGATGAATTCCGTGAGTCGCCTTGGTGGGGAATCAACCTGAAAGACGGTATCCGTTTGGTGGATCAGCAGGGATACAATGCAATTGAGTTCACTATTTTTGATTTCAAACCGGTGAATGATGAATTCAAACCGGGGTCGGATGTTCGTGATTTTTTGACCTTTTATTCAAAACCAAATCATCAATCCGATAATGTACAGCTTAAGTGTTGGAAATATTCAGGACAGGAGTTCAATCTTTGGGAGAGCGGTGGTCATATCATCGAATTCGAAAGGAAAAAAGTTTTCCCAATTCCATTTATTATGCGGCATTATCCGATTCGAAGTCAACAGCACGGATTGAAAAAAGTATTCAACGAACGGAAGAACCGCTTTGACGAACATGAGAAAAAACATGAATGGCATGCTCAGTATGATTTTATCAAAGATCAGCAACACAATTTTCTTCAAAATCCAAAGGACCTGATTGCTTACGACGGGAAATTAGCTCGACGCAGTTTAAACGGAATATCCTATTTCAAAGAGGAGAAAAGTCC